>PBSM01000116.1 GCA_002726245.1 Planctomycetaceae bacterium
CTCGCTAGATCGTCGTCCCAAACTCATCGCAACGCCTCCATTCGTGTTGCCACAAGAATAGCGCGATTGCAGAGAAAATCAACAGGCTGCTAAAGGCGGGACTCCAACGCTTGCTTACTCCGCTCCGTGGACTTCCGGATCGTATTCAACCAGCCGGACGTTATCGACGAAGTATTCGCCGGGTGGCCAGAAGGGATAGAGCAGCACGCGAACATACTTCACCGTGGGCGTGTACTTGGTAGGGCGAAAGGGTTTGGCTCGGCGTGAATAAGTCTGCCACTCCTTGGAAGCACCGATCTTCAGTTGTCCCTTCCAAACGTTCTTGCGAATGAACGCCTTCCGCAAGCGTTCGTTTGGCGGCGCGGTGCCTTTCACTTTTTCAAAGTACTGCTTGACCGCTCCGGCATCCGAAGCGAACGACACGTCCGGCTTTTCAGGATAGCCCACCAACCACACCAACATCCCGGCGCCTTTCGCATCCAGCGTCAGCCAATACTCGTTTCGCTTCTCGATCGGGATCGCATCACTCCAGAACCACACGCCATCCAAGCCGGCCAGCGTGTCATACTTAGGCTCGACCGTTGGGATCTTGGCCGGAGCCTTCTTCGGCGATGTGCCTTCAGCGATCTTGAACCACCAGTCGTAAGCCTGTGACTGCCGCACGTCCGAATCAAACTTTAGTGCCATCCCGTGGTCTGGGTCTTTATCCTTGACCCAAAAACTGGATAGCCCATCAATTGTCTGCCAATTCCGCGGCGTGATTTCCCCCAGTTCAAAATCACCATTGGGAAGCAAGTTGTCGGGCTTACCCTCAGCGACTTCCTTCTCGTCTGCCAACGCTGACCCAACCGCAAACAGCACAACAAGCACCGAAACTCTCAAAGACATGACCATTTTCCTCAATCTTCTTTCGTATCTTTCGCGTCTTTCGTGGTTGGAAATCATCTTATGGCTTCATACTCGATCAACTCGCGACGAATCCGCCGCTTGGTCCCTTGCTGCGGATGAAGGACCTCGGCTTCTGATGAAACGAGGCCACCCGGGACATCCATACTGTGGTAGCTCGTCGTCATCGACTTATCAGACAGCCCCGACAACCTCGTCTCGCTTTGCCAACAAACGACCGGCTTGTCCAAGACCGTCTGCGTCACAGCCAAGCGAAGCACGCGCATCGAAGTTGTTTCCGGCGACTTGCCGGAGAGACGTGTGAGCTGCTTCAAGAAGTAAGGCGACTGATCGGGCGAATACCATGACTTGACGTAGCGATCCCCAAAACCGTCCTTTGTCGTCCGTATATGAGTCTGACAAGCGTAAGTCTTGCCATCCACATCGACCTCGCCCAGGCTGTATTTCTCTTGCGTTTTCGGATCGCTTTTCGATCCATCCCAGTCGTACTTCACGTTCTCTTCACGAGCCTCCTCGTCGCCCGTCTTCGTTTCGCGCGTCAGCACGACACCATCCTCTTCCACACTGACCAACGTCGTCGTGATGATCGTGATCTCTGACGAACTCTTGCCACCGCCAAACGTCTCGGAAACAACTCGCACTCGGCTCCAACTGTCCGGTTGAAAGCGTCCCCAAGGATGCTGCTCGGGCGGGATCTCGACAGCGAGGGTGTTCGTGATGAAGGAGCAAACAAGGAGCCCCAACGAATTGAGGAGACAACGCATGAGGAAATCTCTTCGCGCGCCCATTCGTTGTCTCCTTGATTCGTTGGGCCTATTTCTTCAACGCTTCCAGCTTCTGACGAGCCGCCTCGACGAAATCGTCGTTCAGCCCGGTCGCCACGAGCTTGGCGAGTTCCGCCTCAGCTTCCTTCTTCTTATCAAGCTTCTCTAGCGATTCCGCTAGCCGCCACCGCGATTCGGTTTCGAAGCCCGCGCCTGTGGCTAAACCGATCGACCTCGCCAGGTACCGTGCCGCATCACGATATTGATGCCGCTCGGCAAGGATCGTTCCGCGCCAAAAGAATGTGTGGCCTTTGACTTTCTCCGTGGCGAACTGATCCTCCCACTGATCGACGATGTCCAGCGCGGCGCCATAATCGCCAACGGCAAGATACTCGCGAATGGCTCTGGGATAAGCCCCCACGCGCGCCGAGCGGACTTGCTGGGGAATGAACTTACCTCGAATCACCTCGACGCGTTTATAAAAACCACGCGCGTCGGTGCGATTGCCACTCCACAACAAGACATCGCCGGCAGCGTTGATCGCGCGACGATAAGCCGCTTTCACTTCGTCATCGGCGACGGAGTTCTTTGTCGTCTCTTCAACCTGTACGAGCAGATCCTTCGTCTTGTCGGGCTGCTTGCGTTCGATGCCCAACAAGAGAATCAACTGCGTCAGTGAATCAATCCTTTCAACAGCGGGCGTGGCTGCGGTGATGGAAGCTTGGAAGTTCGCAATCGCTTCATCGATTCCGCCGTCGCCGGTTTCCAACGCACACATGGCCATCTGCCGTCGCACAAGTGGCAGCATCTCGGGATTGCTGCTCGAAAAGCGATCGACGAAGACCTGACCGACTCGCAACGCATCCTGCGGCCGATCGCCTTCGGCGAACAGGTGAGCCAACTCCTTGAGGTTCGCGGCATCCAGTTTCGCCGGATCGTATGTGGCCGCAATTTCGGCGTATTCTGATGGCCGTCCTTGCTTGATGTCGTCGGTAACGTGCTGAAGCTCGTAGATCTCCAGCGGCCACGAACTCGACGTGTTTCCCGCGGGACCCTCAGTCGTGAGCGTGACGTCGTAGCGCCCCAAGGTCAAGTAAATATGTTCGCACGCGGTCCCTGTCGTGGATTCACCATCGCCGAACGACCAGCGGTAGGCCGTTCCGTCGGGAAGCGTCTTTGCGTTGTCAACGTTGAATCGCACGCGAGTGTACTGCCCTTCATGCCTATCTTGCGGCCAGATCGAATCCAAGATGTCGGGCTCGAAGTGCGCAATCGCGCTCTGTTGGCCTTCGTAATGCACGACACTCGTGGAATGCGGAACGGTGTAAACCGATTCCGGAATCGCCGAAAAGTGACCTGCCGGCGATCCGGGCGGGCTCCAGCCAAGAAACGCAACTTGTTTCAACATCACTTCTTCGTGGTAGTACTCCAGGTAGTGCAAACCGGCGGTCAGCTCCACCTCCGCATTCTTCTCGCCTCGCAAACCGCGTTCCGACGTATGCCGCCCCGGCCAGTGGATGAGTTCCTTGCCGTCGAGAAACGAGAAGGAAGCCTCGTTGGAAGCCGTGCAGAATTTGTACGTTGCCGCTTTGGGAATGTTGATCCAGCCGCGATAAACACTGATGAAGTAGTCCGAGGGACCAAACGGATTGTGGCCATCGGCGACTCGACGCTGGTACCGTGCGCCATATCTCTCGTTGCTGTCCGCGATCAGTTGAGTGAGTTCTTCGACTGTCTCCGGGTTCTCCGCGTCCGCGCGCTGCATCGTGGCAAAAGTCAAGCCAGCGCGAGGCGTCCATGAACCTTTCGGCGGACCACTGCCCGGTTTCTCATTGCCAACAACTTGTTCTGCCGCGCGCGCCGCACCTTCGTTCCCGTAGTAGACGTAGAATCCCTGTCCGGCTGCTGCGTTCTCGGCACGAAAGCTGATTAAGGCGTAACGGCTTGCGTTGTGGAAGGTCAACTGAAACGGGACCGCTTGCCCAGCCTCGTTGAGCACACGGAAGTCACTTCCGTCTGGCTTGGCGCGTCCTTGGCAAAGCACCTTAACGGCCGCTGTATCAACGCCACCAACCGGCTTCGTGATTTCAACGACCGCCCGCGACGACCAATCCGCGAGATGCCAGTCATCCACGGCACTCGCGGTCTGTGGCGCGAGCAAGACGAACCAGGCTGCGATGCTCACGCAAAGGCGCAACATCATTTCTCCGCCTCCGACAGCGCTCGGAAGTAGCTTTCAAGTAACGACTCGTACCCTTCTGGATAACCTTCGTCCGCCGATTGCAACAACTCTTCTCGGAGCTGAGCCGGCAACTCGCGGGCCTGACTCAGTTGCACGGCGGTTGACCGATCGAGGTTGTTGAAGGTTGCTTTCAACTTTTGCATGGCGACTTTTCGTTTGCGAGCCGCATCCTCGTAGCGCAGGTCACGCAGATCATCTTCCACCGACTTCATCAACTCGATGGCTTGATTCAACCGCCGGCCCGTCACCGTCGTGGTGTCGAGCTGCCGGGCGACTTGCTCAGCCTTCTCGCGCATGCCGGCTTGTTTCGCACTGAGCCGTTCCATGTCGCGAAGGAAATCGGGAGGTGTGCCACCTTGCAGTCCACGGCGTCCCGCTCCGGCTTTCTTTCCGCCGCCGGTCGCTCCGTTCGGATCAAGCCGTCCCTCTTCCTTGAGCTTTCCCTCTTCATAGCGCTCGTTGTTCAAACGCGCAGGCGTCTTGCGGCCTTCCAAACCTCGAGCCGTATCACCGACCATTTGGCCGGACGACTTGCCGCGACGACCATCGCCTGCCCTGCCGCTGACTTCGTTCTTGTTCGGCAGATCGTTGCCGGTTTTGCCCTTCGCCGAGAAGTTACTGATCGGTCCGTCCGAGACACCCCAGCCGGCCTGATTCAAGTTGTCGCCCCACGCTGATGTGATGTCGTCGGCTTCGTCGTCGAAGTCATCCGCTTCTTGCAACAGCTCGCCGATCAAATCTTCGAGCGCGTCGGGTAGCGGCATCTCGGGCATCTCCATCGGACGCTTGTCGAGCGGCTCCTCCATCACCCATTGCAGCGCATCGGGAGCATCCGGCATCCACGTTTCCAAATCCTCAAGCATCTCCGTCGCTTTGCTTGAGCCAGCATCTTCGAGAGCCACTTCAAGCTTCGTCGTCTTGGGGCGCTGGGCGACAGCTTCGATTTCCTCGAACACGCTGTTCACGTCGGCACGCAAGTTGAAGTCCTCGATGAAGCCGGTCGGCAGTTTGGTCAGTTCATCGATTGTGCCTTTGCGCCACTTCGCCCACCGCTCGTGAAACTCCTCGAATTGCTTGAGCGGATCGAGTTGCTCGTCGCCCAGTTCATCGACCGGCCGCTTCGGCATCTTCTCCAACTTGGACATCAGCTCGGTTTCATCAACGACCAGGCGATCGAGATCCGAGACCAACTTCTCCAAGGCTTGCGACAGTTCTTTGTGCGAGGCTTCGTCTTCCTTGCGGATACGGCGCAGCGCTTTGCGGGCTTGTTCGTTGCGCTGCAAACGGTTGAGAAGATCCTGAAGCTGTTTGACGATCTCGTCCTGAACGGGCAACGATTCGTTCCGCACAACGCCCGCCCTCGCCGCGTCTTTGGTATCGCGGCCCGATTCGAGCAAGCGTATGACGTCGGCCATGAGACCGGCATACAGCTCGTTCAACGTTCCAACCATGCTGGCCACCGGCAACGCACCTTTCTTCATCGCGCGAGCCAGCACGGCGGTATTTGTGCGGATCTTGGTTTGCCGCAGAACGAGTGTTTCAAACTCAACTCCCGACGCGGACTGAGCGCGATTTTCGCGTTGTAACCGAATCAGTTCTTCGAGCACCGCGGCATAGTCGTCCATCTGCAGTTCCATCTTCGCCAGGATCTGTTCTGGCGTGATGACGAAGATCGAGAAACGTCGCGACGACGCCTCGCCGGGACCAGTGATGTTGTTACGATCCACGACAGTCGCCCAATACTGCACGACGTCCCCCGGCTTGATTCCCGATTCAGCGAGGTTCCATTCGAACTCGTCCACCGCCTTCGACTTGGGTTTGCCAGCGTGCGGAAACCTGGTCACTTCACTAGCAGCCGTATCATCGTTGACACGATAGACCAGCCGCACGTCACTCAAGCCGTAATCGTCGCGCGATTCAACATTCAGCTTGACCTTGTCCTCGATCTTGACTTGGTCGTCCCGGCCGGGAATCGGAATCGACACGCTCGGCGCCTGGTCCTTGATCAACGTGATCGCGCTCCACAGCGGTGCGGCGTTTTCGTATCCGTCGGTGTCGATTAGGCGAATACGAAAGCGGGTCGGAGCCGTGATGACAAAGTCATTCACTTCGTTCTCGCCGGTCGCTTCTTCGCTCCACACCACAAACCCGCCCGTCCAACTCTTGTCTCCCGTGGAGCCCGTCAAATCAATGATCTCGCCCGACTCGGTTTCCAAAGCAGCTTCCTTGATGGGTTTGCTTGTAGTCACCGCTAGGTTGATGCGCGTGCCCGCCAAAGCCGCAATCTCGCCCGACGACTCGGCGACCGTTTGCGCTTCGCGTTCGGTGTAGCTCGGAAACTGATACGTTACGCCTACGTTCTCGACTCGCGGGCGCTGCACGATTTCGACGCCACGCGGTTTGGTTCGGTCGTCGCCGGCGGCGATGTAAAACTGAAAACTCTCGGCAGCCTCCGCCGCGACAAACCGGAACGACGCAGTGCCATCCTGCGTCTTGCGACGATCGGTTCGCATCAATACGGGCCGCCACGTCTTGCCGTCCGTGCTGCGGAACAACGTTGCCGATTCAGGCACGGTGTCGCCACCGACACGAACGGAAACTTCAACCGCCGCTCCTTCTGGAAAGCGTTTGCCATCCGCCGGCTTGATTGAGTCTTCGTCAATCTCCGTCGCGCGGTATGGATCAATGTTGGCGATCGGCAATAACACGCGACCTAGTCCGTTCGCGAAGCGCGGAGCGAACAAGACCGCGTATCCAATGAACAGCAACACGGCGACTCCAGTACCGATGGCGGCACGCTTGACGGGCGTCCAATCCAGGCAGTCCTCCATCTCGAGATCCACCGTGGCTGTCGAAGCATCAGAAACGATCGCCGAAATGATTTCTTTCGAGCCGTATTCCGCGCCACGACCAAGCTGGAGCGCGTTGATTAGCCGGTTGTGGAGTTCGGGATGTTTCTTCTCGACTAAGACTGCGAAGAAATCTTCGCGACGGTCTTCGAGCCAGCGTTGAACGACAAGCGCAAAGATAAGCGTGCCCAGCCCGCCCCACAGAATGCAAGCCATCAAGAAGCGCCCGAAGAGGCCAAGCTGGAAGATGTTGTCCGCCGCGACCAGCGCGATCAACACCGCAGCTCCGCCGGCCACCGCCAGCAAGGAGCCTTCGATGACTTTCGCAATTCGCCACTGTCTGCGGAGGCCATCCAACTGATCGACGAGTTGCGGGTATGCGCCGATTGTGCTCATGGTCGTTTCCTTCTCCAAAGTAGGACGGACACTCCTGTCCGTCTAGTTCGTTTAACCGCGAGCCGGAGGCGTGCGCTCTCTGGGCCGCACCTAAGCGCACGCCTCCGGCTTGCGGTTAAACGATTCACACCAAATGATTCTTTCTTCTCAACACCCACTCGCCGGTAACGGCGGCGATGAAAAACAAGAACAAAAACGGCGAATCCCAATACTCAGTCCGCTCAACGCGGGCGCTGCGTCGTTCTTTCCGTTCGATGCTGTCAGCCAATTCGCTGGCGTCTTCAACGTCCACGTAAACGCCGCCGCTCTTTTGCGAGATCGACTTCAACAGCGAACGATTTGTGCCCGTGTCGGCCAGTTCCAGATCGGAACTGTGGACGAGGAACTCGGCGGTTTGGTTGGCAACAGTCTTGCCCTCGCTCTTCAGCGAGGCATTCACTTCGTAGCGTCCACCTATCGACGGATAGAAGCTGGCTACGAACAGATCCGGCTCGGCCGAGCCGCTGCGGACTTCGATGGGAAGGCGTTTGCCGGTCTCATCCGCAACTTCCACCGCGACATCACCGGTCACTTCCGATTCCAAGTCCGCTTGCCGCCGTACTCGAATCGAGACTTCTTTGCCAACTTCATAGTCCGGGCGGTTCGTGCTGACGACAATCTGTGAGCGTTTCTCTTCGATGTCACGTCCGGTGACCCAGCGAATCGTTTGGCTCCAGAAACGCGAGTACAATGTGTCGCTCTTACCCGCAACGCGAGTCAGCCGCGTCCACCGCCAAGTTGTGTCGGCGTTAACCACCATCGCGCGGCCCGAGCCATAGCGTCCAGTGGCGATCACGACGGCTGGCTGTCCGTCGATCTTAATGTTCGGATTGACAGCCAGTACTTCGGCACCAGCCTTGGCCCGCGCGACCAGGCTTGATCCGAGAAGCTGCGACGCGGTGCTCCAGAGCGTCAGGTCTTTCACACCGTCGCCCGTGACCTCGAAGATCGGATGCTGTCGGCCACGCTGAGTCAGATCCAGAACGAACGGCTCTTCCGATTGTTCGACTCCGTCGTCCGCGAACACAACTGGCAGCACGCCCGCCAGCGGAGTGTTACGAAACCCATCCGCGCCGAACGAATGGTATCCGCCCAGCACCAGCAAGGCATGCCCTTCATCGACCCAGTTCTTCAACGCTTCGTACTCGCCGTCGGAAAGATAATCCCCTTCCATGTCGCCGAGGATGACGAGGTCGAGGTTCTCCAATCGCTCGGGCGTGATCAGCGTGTCACCGGACGAAAGATCAACTCGTTCGGGATTCGCTCGCCGGACGACCGAGACCAGACTCACATCGGGATCGTCCTCCAGCCGGTTCTTCAAGTACTTGTATTCGTATCGCAAGAAGCCTTCCAAATACAACACGCCGATCGCGTCGGCATCGACTTGCAACGGAAAGTGCCGCGAGTTGTTCGCCAGCAATTGCTCGCCGGTGCCGCTCGAAACCGATGCCGTGTAGACGAAGCTCCCCGCCTCGCTCGGTGTGAATGTCACCGGAACAAGCTGCTCGACGCTTCCCTCGGGAAGAGTCACTTGCTCCCGAGCAAATTCCTCACCGCCGCGTTTCGCCGTGACGGTTGCCGTGATCTGTGGCCCGACGGACTTGGAGACTGGAATCATCACTTTGATCTCGTTGTTCACCATGACCCGCAACGGGGCCTGCGGCTCGCCGACCTTCAAGTCCAAGCGACTGGCCTCCACGTCCGAGTGGAAACCGATGGAATAGATCGGCGTTCCGGCCTCGGCCAAGCTGGCGGTGTCTTGGCGACCAGTGTTGTCCACGCCATCACTGACGAGCACCAAGCCGACTAAGAGTTTGGAACGGAGTTGAGCCAGCGTTTCCGAGGCACTATTCGTCAGGTCGGTTCGTTCTTGTCGCGGTTCCTTCGGAATGTCATCCGTGATTCTTGTTCCCGTCACGTCGAAGACATCGACTTTCACTCGCGGTCCCGAGCGATCAGATTCGATCTGCCCGCGGAGTTGGCTCACGGCTTCCGTCGCCTTGGCATAGCGTCCTTCGAGCGACATCGAGATTGAATTGTCTAAGACTACGGCCAAGTGTCCGGGGTCGATGGATTCGTTCTCGTCGGTCCAAGTCGGCTTGGCCAGCGCTAGGACCAACCCCAGCAGCCCGGCGGCACGTAGCGCCATCAGCCCCCACGTGACACGGCGTTCCGAGCGCTGAAAGATCTCTCGATAAGTCCAATACAAAACGCCGGCGCCAGCGATGATCAAGATGATCCACAGCCAACTGTGCCGGACGCCTTCAAACTCTAGTGATGCAAGCATGTTCTCTCCAAAGTAGCCCTCACGCTCCGCGTGAGGAGAGCGGCGTATCAAACGCCGTCCACATAGGTGACCACTTTCGTTTCGGTCAAGTCTCGCAAATCGCCGCTTTCATCACGCGGAGCGTGATGACTACATTTTTCAACTCACTCCAATTTCTTCCTCAACCTCTGAGTTCTCTCGATCCTCGTGTTGACTTTCCGACCGTGCCGTGCCCGATGACACCACACGCAACCGTCCTGTCGATAGCGGCTGTGACGGACGAACTTCGTTCGGTTTCGCGAGCCGTCGCAAGCTGATGCGGTTCGCAAACCACGGCTCGAACAACGCGACCGCCAACGCCAGGAACAAGAACACGTCCCACAACCGGATTCCGCGACGAGCCAAAACGGAGGCCTCTCCCACTCGCGCGGGATTATCGACATACGACACGAGCGCTCTTCCTGGCAGTAGCACATCTTGGATGCCTTGCTCAACACTCGCGTTCTCATCCGAAGCGGCTAGCACTTCGTCGAGGTAAGTCAAATCCGACTCGTACGATTCGAGATTCGCAACGAATATCTGTGCATCGTCCGGCGAGTTCGGAGCGTACATGGAGTACACGCCGGCTTGCCGTGTGTCGTCGAAGGCGAATGGAGCGGACGAGTCGCCGGTCGTGCCAACGTTGCCGATCGATCCATCCGGTTTCTTGACCAGCAACTGCGACATCCCCTCTGTTGCAGAGACCGGCACGGGAACCGAATCGCCGGTGTTGTAAAAGTTCTGTCGGCCCATCGGTTCCTGAGACAGATAACCAACGAGCCGATAAACCCACGGCAAGTAAGCCGGCCGCACCGGGAAGTTGGTCCAGTCACGGTCGCAAGTCGATGCGAAGACCATCACGTGCCCTTCGCCGAACGACCGTTCGCACAACAGCGGGGACCCCGTGTTGGTGCGCATCAGCACTGCCGAGTCACCGGGCTCGAACTCCCAGACCGCTTTCATCGTCACGCTGCTCAGGTTGCCTGCCGTTCCGTCGTCAAACGCCGCGAGCACAACGTGGCTATCGTCTGTGTCAGCAATCCGCAGATCGCCGGTTTCCGCTGACGGATCACCCGCGATGTTGGTTAAGCGACCCGGCAGCAAGCCGCCGTGCATGCGATTCGTACCGGTCAGCGTTTGGTTGTAGAACGACGAGTTGATCTTGTCTCCCAGGAAGACCAGCAGGCTGCCGCCTTGATCGACGAAGGTCTCCAGTTTCTCAACGGCCTGCGATGACAACGATTCGACGTTGGCCAGGATCACCACGCGCACATCCGTCAAGTCGCTGCCGGTGAACGACCTGGGTAGCACCGTCGTGACGTCGATAGGACTGTTGCCGGAAGCGCTCGCTCCAAGCGCCGTCTTCAGAAAGAACACTTCATCCAACCGATGGACACTAGACGGAGCACCGTTCACCGCCAGAACCTTGACGCTGTCGAGCACCTCGAAGGCAAAGTAGCGACGGTTGTCGGTGTCGAGCGATTCGTCAGCGACTTGCACGTAGCCGCTGTGCCAGCCACCTTCGTCGAACGTGTGGTAGAACGTCGGCGTTGCCCAACGGCCTCCCGCCAACGAATCGATTTGCTGCTGACCGACTTTCTTGTCGTCGATGAACAACTCGGCGTCGTCTTCCGCGACTGCATCGGATTGGTTGCGGATGTGCGGTTTGATGGAAAACGGAACGCCAACCATCGGCCGCGACGCAGCATATTGGACGGCAGTGACGGCGAGGTTGCGCGGCTCCTTCGGCCGGATGCTGACGAAGAAGAAGTTAACATCGGCCGAACCTTCCGTCTCGTCTTCAAGTAACTCCCAGCCTGAATCCTGTAGATCGCTCAGAACATAGACTTCGCGGCTAGAGGTCGATGCGCCGGACTGCGCCAGCTCCTCCGCGCGGACAACAGCTCGCGACAAGTCCGTACCAAGAGTCTCCACCTTCGCCATATCGACCGCTTGTCGAACATCACCGAGTTCGGGTGTTGGCTCATCAAAAACGACTTCGGGGCCAGCATCGCGTCGTCCCGCGAAGACGATCGCGGCGTGATCGCCTTCTTGAAGACCATCGAGCACATCGGCGGCCGCTTGTTGGGCTCGTTCGAGCAGCGTTTCGTTGTCCTCGACGTAACCCATACTCGCCGAGTTATCGACAACCAGCACGACCGTTCGGCTTTGGCCACCGAGCAGAAACGACTGACCGCTGGGCTGAATTAGCGGTTGAGCCAACGCCATCGCAAACAGCGCACACAAAGCCATCCGCGCCGCGAGCAACCACAGTTCCTTAAGCCGACTCATGCGATACGAACGCAGGAATTGAGCAGTCAAAAACCGCGTCGTCGAAAAGCGGATCTTCTTCGTGCGCCGCGAGCGACTGAGGTGAATGATCAACGGGATCGCGGCGGAGAGAAGTCCGACTAGGAAGATCGGGTTGAGAAATGTCATGTGGTTGTGTCCGTTCAGTCGTTTAACCGCAAGCCGGAGGCGTGCGCTTCTTCCGACCGACCATCGCGGAAGCGCACGCCTCCGGCTTGCGGTTAAACGATCAAATCATCGTCATCTGTCTTTTCGCCAAGAACGCTCCAAGAAACGTATCAAAGCTGATGTTTGTTTCTGTGAGAACATGATCTATCTGTGCTTCGTTACAGCCGCCGCGGACGTCTTCGAGGAAATTCGTGATCTCTTCGAGGTAGGCCGCGCGGAAGGCGCGCGGATCGCTGGTGATCTCGCGCCCTGTTTCCATGTCTTCGATGCGGCTGACGTCGTCAAAAGGAAAATTCAGTTCCGCCGGATCGAGCGTTTGAAAGACGATCACATCGTGCTTCTTGTGCCGAAAGTGCTTCAGACCGCTAACTAGCTCGCTCGCGTCGTCGAATAGATCCGAGATGATCACCACCAACGATTTTCGCTTGATTGTCTCGGCCAGTTGATGAAACGTGGCGCCAAGCTTCGTTTCTTTGCCGATAGTCGTTGCTTCGAGTTGTTCCATCAAGACGCGCAAATGTCCGGGTCCTTGGCGCGGCGGCACTTGGCTGCGGACTTGATCGTCGAAGGTGATCAAACCGACGGCATCATGCTGAAATGCGAGCAGGTACGAAAGGCTGGCCGCCAGGAATGAGCCGTATTCGAGCTTCGTGAGCGAGCTTTCGGACTTGTAGTCCATCGAGGCAGAGGTATCCAGCAGGATGTAGCATCGCATGCTGGTTTCTTCTTCGTACTGCTTGACGTACAGCTTGTCGCGACGCCCAAAGACTCGCCAGTCGATATGGCGAGGATCAACGCCCGGCGTGTATTCGCGATGCTCCGCGAACTCCACGGAGAACCCCTTATGCGGGCTCTTGTGCATCCCGGCGAAGAAGCCTTCGACGACCTGCCGAGCAGCCAGCGACAAGTTCTTCAACTTGTCAAGTGCTTGCGGATCGAGGTATTTGTAGTGGGGGCTGGGTGCGTTGGGCATGTCAGGGAGCAGTTACTGCTAATGGATTGGAGGGGCCGTGGGAATGACGAAGCACGGATGACGAAGATCGTGTGTCGTCAGCTTCATTCGGCATTCGGACTTCGGAGTTTTTTCGTCATTCCCACGGGTACTTCGTCATTCAGACCTCAACACCTGAGTCACGCATAGCTCTCCGCTTTAGGTTCCTCCACCACGTCAACCAACATCTCCACGATACGGTCGGGCGTAACGCTTTCGGCTTCGGCGTGGAAGTTGGCGATGATGCGGTGCCGCAACACCAGCGGAGCGACCGCGCGGACGTGATCGCAGGTGACGTTGTATTCGCCCTCGATCGCGGCTCTTGCCTTGGCACCGAGGACCAAGTATTGAACCGCCCGCGTGCCGGCTCCCCAGTTGACGTATTCTTTGGTGAAGCCGGGTGCGATGTCGTCGCCGGGCCGAGTCGATCGAGCCAGATCGACTGCGAAGCGGCCAACGTGGTCGCTGATTGGCAGCCGACGAACGATCTGCTGCAGCTCGCTGATCTCTTCGCCGGTCAGCACTTTCGAGACTTTGATATCGACATCGGTGGTCGTCGACTTCGCAATCTCCAACTCTTCCTCTGGCGTGGGATAGCCGATGCGGATGTCGAACATAAAGCGATCCAACTGGGCCTCCGGCAGCGGATACGTGCCTTCTTGTTCGATCGGGTTCTGTGTTGCCAGGACGAAGAATGGCCGCGGCAAGTCGTACGTTTGCCCGCTGACGGTGACTTGCAACTCCTGCATCGCTTGCAGTAGAGCGGCTTGCGTCTTCGGTGGAGTGCGGTTGATTTCGTCAGCGAGCAAGATGTTGGCGAAAACCGGGCCTTTGACGAATTTGAACTGGCGACCGCCCGTTGATTTGTCTTCTTCAATGATCTCCGTGCCCGTGATGTCCGACGGCATCAAGTCGGGAGTGAACTGAATGCGGTTGAAGCCGAGGTCGATGGCTTCGGAGATCGTTCGCACCATCAACGTCTTCGCCAACCCAGGCACGCCGACCATGAGGCAATGGCCGCGCGAAAAGATCGCAGTCAGTAAGTCGTCAACGATGTGTTCCTGGCCGATGATGACCTTGGCGATCTCCGACTTGAGTTTCTCGCGGCTCTCGCCGAGCTTCTTGATTGCGGCGAGGTCGCCTTCGGTTTCCGGGCCGGACTGCAAAAGAGGATTCTGACCTACCGACATGTTTACCTCCCAAGGTTGGTTGATTACTCAAAATACGAGCGAGGAAAGGGGACTGGCTCCGTGCGACAGAACGGTTGTGCTTTCAGACGAAACTTGCGGCACGGTGCCTGTCCCCTTTCCGAGCGGACCACACTCAAACGGATTGGTCCGTCGCGAGAAATGGGACAGGCACCAAAGCACGTTGGCCTGCTTTTCGATTCGAAGCGATATCAAGTGCTTTGGAGCCAGTCCCATTTTCACGACTCGTTGTTTCAAAACAAACAGCCCAACGCGCCACCGCTCCGTCTGTGTGCAGTACAGCGTATTGGGCTGTTTCAACTTCTTAGCCCAGCAGTCCGTGCCGAGCTGTTGTCTTGCTGGAGTCCCGGCTTTAGCCGGTTGTCTGGCGCGAACGAACTAAACCCTAAAGGCGGGACTCCAACAGTTGTCAATTCTGTAACGCGTACGTCACCAGATTCACGGCAAGTTGCCGGCACGATTCGGCGTCGAAGCCATTGCCGAACGGATCGCTAACCTGCTTCAGGTGCGTGATCATGTCGTTCTTGGAGTACACCAGGACGAGCCGATCCTTGACGGTGATGCCTTGCAGTTCAACAGACCGTGCGGCTCCCGATCGGCGATCGCGAACTTCGCCGATGTTGTAGAACGACTGATAGATCAGATGGTCTTCCTCGACCGCGGTCAGTTCTTGATCGGGGAACAACTCACCGATCAATTGCCGGACGTGTTGGTCGAACTCGCGGAAGCCGGAGCAATTGTTGATAAAAAGGAACCCGCCGGCGGCGATGTGCCGCTTGAGGGCCTCCTTCTCCTTGTCGGTGAATTTCGGATTGCGGAAGCCCGTCATGAACAGGAACGGATAGGCCGCAATATTCGGTTCGGCCGGATCGACGGACTTCAGGTCGAAGCCAACCGACAGACTCGATTCTTGCGACAGATGCCGCAGCCACTGATAGGTGCTGTTGGGGTCCGGGTTCCAGTCGCCCTGATGCCGGAGCTGCGCCAGTGTGAACGTCTGGCGAGCGCGCTTCGACGGCCCGGCGACTTGGCGAGTTACCGACTCGACGTCGCCGACTTCGCGGAGCGCCGCAACGTAGCTGACGATGTTCAGACCAAGCCGAATGGCATCGCCCGGGAGCAGCGCCTTGTCGCGCGGGGCGTTCGGAACGCGGGTCTTCGAAGACGGCGCGATGAACTCGTCCCAACCACACGACATATCGTGCGGAGAGAGAACGACTGCCGTCCGCGTGCCGATGTTCAGGCCGAGCAACTCGGGCGGGCCTTGCGTTTGGAAATCGAATCCCTGATCGACGTCGAAGTAATGGACGTTCGTGTAAGTGTGGTAGGCGCGATAGATCGGGTGATCGACTTGCAGCAGGTCAAAGGCGCGATCGGGGAACATCACTCGGATTTCGTTGCGGAAGGACTGCGTGAATTCCGGGCTGCCCAACGTCGCATCACCGAGCAACGTGCCTCCGTCCAGCACGTACTGCCGCAACGCTTCACGCTGTTCCACAGTAAACTCGAACGCTTCGTAACCGCTCATTTGTAGCATCGGCAGCTTAGACGGTTTGTTCTGCTTGTGGAGTGCAACGAGCTCCTTCAGATCGAGCACCTTCCAGCCGTACCACAGCCCCAATTCGTAGCGAGCGTGACGCATCAAGTTATCGACGTCGCCGGGGTTGGGCATGTAGTCCTGGCTGTCGCCATAGATTAGCTTGGCCGTGAACAGCGGCGGCGAAGGTTCCGCTTTTGGTTCGCTACGCCGCAACGGAGTCACCGGCAACGGCAGCGGCGGGAAACCTTCGGCCGAAGTCTGGCGTTGCGGATTCTTGCGAGGTGGCGGGCCAATCGTGCCGACTTTACGTTGGGCGAATGACGAAGCAACGAATCCAAACGCGATCAGCGCGACAAGCAACGTGCAGCGTAACGGGCGGAACATGAGATCACCCTCCGTTTGAAAATAGGTTGGAGCTACTGAAAGCCTTGTTCTTTCGATCCGTCTTGGGCTCCGGTTTCGCAGCCCGGAAGTGAATCCCTCGTTTTGCAATCGGCGGTTTAATCACGCCGAGGTCGATCGTGGTTTGTTCCCTGGTCAGCTCGATGCCGCCAAGAGTCTGATCAAAGGTGTGGGACTTAGCTGCGTATGCTGATGATTGTATGCGTTCGCGATACAAGATGATAGCTAACTCTTCCTGAACCTTGACCCACGTCTCCTCCGGCCGCTCGAAATGCCATAACTCAGCTCGCCAAATCACTTCGCCCGGCTTCGAGCCAAAGAAAGGCCGCGTCCGCAGTTTGTTCAAAAGAACAGCGGCGTGCTGGATGTTGCCTTGGATCGTTCTGATTTCGACAACGTCCTCGAACTTGTTCATCCGCTTCGCCTTTTCGCGGATGGTTTCGATGTCTTCTTCCGAGAGCGGCTGTTCCTCGACGTAGTCCGAACGGGGCACTTTGAGGTTGATACCTTCGAGTCGAGCCCCAGCGAAGTCGATGATCAGGTCGTAAGCAGCGCCGAGAGGCAAGCCCGTGATTTCGAACTTGCCCTTCGCAGCACCGAGCTTGCCTGGCAGTCGCTTGCCGTCGGAGCGATTCATTGCCGCGACGGATGTTGCTTCTCCGGCTGAGGCATCGAGCTTGCCGGTGATCGAACCTGTCTTGTCGGCACCATGAGCGTGTAAAGACGAAATGAGCACGAGCAGAAGGCTGAAGAGAGTGGCCCCAACGAATTGAGTTGACAACGCATGTGTTCTGTCCGCGCAGCGATTCGTTGTCGCCTTTATTCGTTGGGGGACTCTTTCCGCCTCTCGATTCAACATCCTGTTACCTTTGATACGCCGGCAAGAAGTGCATGTAGACTTCAAGCACGAGCGACGCCATCGCGGTCCAATAAACATTGTTGACACCGACGACATTCGCGCCCTCCGATCCACCAGGGAGGTCCCAACTGCCATTGACGTTTTGTTTCTCTAGAAACAACTCGCGGACGCGCGGATGCCACGCCGCCCAGTACTTGCCACCCGCCTGATACTTGGCTTGGATCGTGTAGTAATGGAAGTAATAGTAATACGAAATCCCGCCGCCGTTGCCCCATTCCACCGGCAGTGTCGCGAGATAGTCGAGAGCTTTCGTGACAGTCTCGTCTTTGTGATGGCTGAGCAGTTGCAGCGACAGTGTGCCCGCTGCTGTTGTTGGAGGCTTGCGGCCAGGCCCCTGATAGCCGTATCCGCCTTTGGGGTCAGCACAGGATTTGACGTAAGCAACGGCCTTGTTAATTACTTCGGCCGGAACTGGGATCTCGGCGTTGTTGGCGGCGCGAAGAGCCACGATCTGCATGACCGTAACGCTTAAGTCCTCGTCCGCCTTCTTAGGCTGATAGCGCCAGCCGCCTTTGTCCGACTGACAACGAACGAGCAAGTCAACGGCTTTGCGCAAAGCTTCTTCCAGCTTCGGATCGGGATCCATACCGTACATTTCCGCCATCGCCAACGTGGTGAGACCTTGCTGATACATAGGTCCCGATCCAGCCGCACGTTGCGGCACGAAGACACCGTTCGCGTCCTGCGTTCGCAGAATGAAGTTCTTTCCTTTTTCGAGCACGTCGCGATACGGACCTCGACCGGGAACGTGGCCGCGGCCCATGAAGGCTAACAGCGCGAGTGCGTTTGGTGCATTGTTGCCATCCCACGCGCCGTCCGGACGCTGTACCGAGGCTAGGTATTCCAAAGCACGATCGACGGAGACAGTTACCCGTTCGACGACACGTGTTTCGGTCAGGATCTCAGCCGAGTCTGACTTCGCGACTTCTTGTGCATGTGTTACCGGCGCGAAAGCGGGACCGCATGGAGCCGTCAGCAACGACAGCAGCAAAAAGAATGTGACGATCCGCGAGAACGTTGTTCGTGTTTTCCGTTTCATCGGTATTTACCTGTCTACGAAAGTCCCATCATGCGGCGGATGCCGACGTCAAAGGAATAAACCAACACGAGGATTGACAACGTCAGCCAGTTGTCCCAGATGGTGGCTTCGTGATGCAGTTGCTTCAGTTCCGCTTCGCCAGCCAGCTTCTCTGGGATCTCACCAAAACCGTCGAGCTTCATGACTTTGCCACCAGTAGCACTGGCGATTAACTCCAGCGTCGGACGATTCAAGTTCGGATGACGATACTCTTCGGGGGCGACGAGGACTCGGATGATGGCTTCCGCCGGATCACCGCTGCCGGTCGGTTGGTAAACGAAACGATGCACGCCCGGACTTTCCGGCGTGAACTTGCCGGTATAGCGGCCTTTGCGATTCTTGTCCGCGGTCAGCTCGATTGTGTCGCGCGAGCCGGGTGCCAAGAGCGAGAGCTTCGTAGTCGGCGATTCAATCGGTGCGCCGTCGGCACCAAATGCCATCAACTCGATTTGCGCTTCTTCGCCGGGTTGAGCGCGAACTGGTCGGACTTCAACGTAGCTCTCCTTGCCTGCCGATTCGTCGCGACGGCCGACAAACCGGATGGCCTGTCCCCAGAACTTGTAGAAGAACCGGTCGCCCACGTTTTGTCGCCACAGCCATGTCGAGTCGGTGCCGACGAACATCACCTTGCCTTCGCCGGCGTAATGAAACGCGATCAGCGGCGTCTTGCCAAACGGTCCCTCGACGTTTGGATTCCACGCCAGGACGGTTGCCGCCGGAGCAGGCTGTTCGGCGGAAGCGCACCAATAATAAGGCGGCATCTGGCCCCAGACGTTCTGGTTGCGGCCCGGATCGTCGTACAGCCGCATCGTCTCGTGAATCACTCCGTCGGGGCTGATCTCCATGCGGAATGGATTGTAAACCGGTGCTTCAATCCCAGCCGTATTTCGCTTCAGTTTGACAGGCAACAGGTCGCGGAAAGCCCTCGTGAAACGATGCGGCATCGATTGCGTGCCGGCTGCCACGATGAGGCCGACGCCTCGGTCGCGGACCGCTTTGCCAAGCAGTTCAACGAAGTTGGCGTTCAACATTTCCGGCGAGGCGTCGCCCAGGATAATTGTGTGGTAGGCGGCGAGATCTTCGAGCTTCTGTGGCAAGGCAGTCGCTTGCTGTTCGGTTGGCAACCGACGCCATTCGGTTTCCAGCAACACATCGGGCTGATCTTCTGTCCGTCCGCCCAATCCGTTGTCACGACGAATGGCGTTCTTGACGAAACGAAAGTCCCAACGCGGCAAACCGTCGATCAACAGCACCTTCACTTTTTCTTCGCTGATTCGGACGAAAGCGGTGTCGGTGTTGTTGGCTTTGAGTTCTTCGGCCTCCTCCTCTAACGCAGGCACATCCACCGTCAGGTAACGGGCACCCGATCGCTTCGCCTCGAACGTCAACTCGACGTGCTGATGTTCGGAGTCGCGGACGACGGCTTCTTTCGAGTCAAGTACTTCGTCGCCGTCCTTCAAGTCGATTTTCACGGGCCGGCCATCGAAGCCCTGCGATTCGAGCGTGACATGCACGCTGACCGTGTCACCTTTGGCGACCAAACCCGACGTGTAAACATCGACAACCGATACGTCCTGCTGCCGCTCGCTTGATCCCATCGGAGCAACAAAGATCGGCACGCCCGCATCCGCCGCGGCGCGCGCCGCCTGCGAAGGTGAACGGCCGCCGGTGTTTTGGCCGTCGGAAAGCAGCAGCATGCCGGCGGTTTGTTGTCCGGCTGCTTCTTCCAGAACGTGATAGATCGTCTCGCCGATCCTGGACGATGTTCCGCCGTCAGCCATTTCCGCTGGCTCATCGCTCGAGGGATCGAACGTCAGCGGAGCCGGCTTGCGGGCGAATGTGTAATAACGCAGTTCGTAGTCTTCTTGGAGCGGCTTGAGCAGTGATTCGTCCGCGCCACGAACCGCTAACCGCGCGAGCTCCGCGCGGTCGATGCGATTCAACGCCTTGCGAGTCTCGGCGTCGATCTCGCCTTCACCGGTTTCATAGCCCGCCGCGCGAGCAGCCTCAAGCAATTCTTCATTAGACTCAAATGGTCCCGCCGGCAACTTCATGCTCTGCGAAGCATCGAACAAGACCGCGAAGATCGGCTTCTTCGTGATTTGATGGTCGATCTTCAAATACGGGCCCGACGCCACAAATACCAGCACCGCCAGGATCGCCACGCGCATCACGCTGAGCGCCATGCGGAACCGTTTCGGCACGGTGCCGAGATTGTCGCGCTGGCGAATGTACACGAAGTAGGCAACCGGAATCAGCAGCAACAAACCGAGCCACAACAGCACCGGCCGCTGGAAGGCGAGTTGCACGCTGTCGAGGTCGGCGGTGATCTCTTCGCTGACGCCGATTGATTTGAGAAACGTTTCCATGTGGAGGCCTAGTTCTATTTCATTTGGGTTGCCCCGAAGGGGCCGGAAGATATCAGCCCAGGGTAAGGCAACGCGAGGGAAGCGAGCGTTGCCGCCACCCTGGGTTTGGTGTCAACAAGCCGTGCAGCCCTGAAAGGGCGAAACAATCGCGCGTCGTTCGTGTCCAGTGTGATCATTGCTTGTTTCGCCCTTTCAGGGCTACCGCGCGTTGGGTCCTTCTACCCAGGGCGGCGCTTCGCGGCTACCGCCGCTGCGCTCTGCCCTGGGCTGATCTATTTCGACCTCTTTGGGGCATTAATCCTCATCCGGTGGCTCTATTAACTCTGAATCCCTCTGGCGATACACTTCCTCGCAAATCTCCTCCAACGTCGGATCATCTCGAAAGATCCCGATAAAGCCGGTCACACACTTGCTAGGATCTTTTCGCCATTAGACGGTCGGTGTGGCGTCGGATTACTCATTGTGCTCCTTGAACCTCTGTCAATCGGCGGAAGTAGTCTTTGATGAACTGGCGATATCCTTCGGGTCCTTCTTCGCGCAATCCTTGCAGCAACTCCTCTCGTTCCCTCGGTTGCATCCTCATGATGACGACGCGAGCGTTCACGTCGAGGTCGTCCAAGTCGACGAGAATCCGCTCAACGCCGCCGATCACACCGTCTTGGTTGCCGATCGGACTGAGTGCCGAGGGCGTGGGCAACTGGGCCTCGGTCGGCTGGCCTTGCTGCATCTGAGCCATCATCTGCTGCATCCGCTGGAACATGGCTTGTGCCTGCTGCTGGTTCTTTCCGCTCATCATCTGGCGAAGCTGTGCCATTTGCTCCGGAGTGAGCGGCGATCCGTCAGGCATCGCGGCCTGCATGGCGTCGAGCATCTGTTCCAGCGACTGTTCATCCGAGGCGAGGGCCTGCGCGGCCATGTCCAATTCCTCCAGACGGTTAAATTGGCGCGAGCGCAGTTTCTCTTGCTTTTCGTTCTCGCCGTCGGAGTCGCCCTTCTTTTTCTTCTTCTTGGCGAGAGCCCGCATCTTCTTTTTGAACCGCTCATCCATCTGCGGCGTCGGGCCACCGAGCACGGGCATGAACAACTCCGGGTCTTCTTCCATTTCCTCTTCGTTCTTGTCCTCATTCTCAGCGTCTTCGCCGTCTTTCTTTTTCTTCTCGTCCTCGTCGCCTTCCGTGTCTTGCTCCTTCGGCGGGATCAAGTACGAATCGCGCTCGGGATCATAGGGGCGTCCCGGGAAGTTGGGTGAACGCATGCGACGTAGGGCTTCCATGTCTTGCAACTCGCGAGCATCCGCGAGTTTGTCCATCGACTCTTCGTCGAGATCGTCTTGCGCTTCGAGCAGCTTCTCAAGCAGGCGATCGGACAAATCGTTTTCATTGTCGGCGATCAGCTCTTCTTGCGTTCCTTTGAGGATGTCGAGGTCCTTCTTCATGGCCTCGATGAAGTCGCGCAGGTCGGCGAGATCGCGGCCTGTCAGTTCAGCATCCTGTTGCAAGATATCGGCCCGCAGATCCGCCAATGCTTGCTCGACATCGTCCTCGGCCATCCGCTGAGCGTCGGCCAAGGCCTCCATTCGTGTTTTCAGATCATCGAGGTTCTGCGCGAGCTGGTCGCTTTGGCGTTCGGCTTCAGGCAGCTTGGGGTCCATCTGCGCGGGCTGAGCCGATTGGTTCATTAGCTCTCGCAACTGTTGCATCGGCTGGACTGCCATCTGCTGGAAGGCTTGCTCGGCGTTCCGAAGTTGCTCGGCGATTTCCGGCGGCAGCATCTGCAGATTGTCCGCCGCGTCGGCCAACTGTTTCGCTTCCGTGGCGAGTTGTTGGCTGAGCTGGATGTTCTGATCTTCTTGCTTGACGATCTCAGCGAGTTCGCCACGGAGCGCTTCCATCTCTTTCTTCGATTCCTCGTTAAGCTCGATTGGCTTCTCCTCGACGGGCTTGTCCGGGTTGACTTCCTTTTGAGCCTCCGCCAGCTTCCGAGCCTCCGCCTTTGCCTGTTCGACTTTTTCGGTAAGCGGCTTGTAATTCTCGGCAACACGCTCGACCGTTTCTTCCACTTTCTTTTGCTCGGAGATCAATTTCGCCAGCTTCTCCTCGAACGTCTTGGTTCGTTCAGTCTGCTGAGCGAATTGCCTGTCCGCGGCGTTGTCATCTTCCGCCATGCGGATTACGTAGTCCTTTGTCGTCGCACTCTGGCGGCGTCCGTCACGCACTTCGACGCGATAGACCAGGCTCTCGCCAACTTTCAGCTCTTCCTCTTCGAGGTCGAGCGTGACCACGGTTGTTTCGCTTCGCTTTGGTTTGTCGTAGCGTTTGACGGGCCGGCCCTGGAACGTACCGGTATCCCCCTTCTGCACCGAAATCACAATATCTTCGAGGCCGAAGTCATCGTAGGCGGAGATGTAAACAGGAACTTTGACCGGTTTGCTGACGAGAAGATCCTGGCCAGGTCGTTCGATCACGACTTGAGGAGGCGTGTCGGGGATGGCCGTCAATTTGCCTTCCTGCATCTGCTGATTGGGGTAGTGCAGCTTGTTCCGCAACACAACGCGATAGAAGCCGTTTCGCAGCAGCGGAAATTGGCCGGACCAAGTCTTGGCGGTAGTGGCTTCCTCACTTGTCGAATCTGACGGAGAGAGCAGGAACGACTCGGTAGTCACCAAACTGTTGACTCGCTTTTGCGCGGGAGGCAGCGAGCCGGCGGCTCCCCACACGGCCTCGCCACCGAACAGCGCGAAGCTCACGCCGTGAATGCGTTTGTTTTCGAGATCGACGTCCTTCGCGGGGACTTCTAACCGCACGAGCTTTCCGCCGGATGGCAGTTCGCCCATGTTGCGGCGCGTCGGTGTGTCGATTGTGCCTTCAGCGATCTTGTCCGCGCCCCAAAAGGCTCGATGCTCCCAGTTCGTTCCGTCATGGAACTTGAGCATGATCGACTCGGGCATTTGATCGGGCTGCAAGTAGACATACGCGAACAGAACTTGCCCGGTCTGGACTTCGAAGCCAATCGGGGCCGCTTCGAATCCGTGACTGTGCTGCTCGCCGCCGGCGGGATCGCTATGGCCACGCGAGCCGATCAGTTCCTCGTCGTACTCCCACGTGCCGTGCGGTTTGGCTCCGCTGGGCATCTCGTCCTTAAGCCAGGTTCGCTCTTCGCGATCAAGCACATCAACCAGCTTGGATTGTCGTTGGAGAAGTTCGATCTCGCCTTCCGATGCATCGCCTTCGACTTTCACGGTGACTTCGACGTTGCTCTCGACGGGACCGCTTACGTCCGCCGTTTGTGGGCGACCAAGGCGAGGTTCGGGGATCCGCATGTACTTGGGATAGTGAACGGCCGTCTGCAACCCGACGATTCGCGGTCGGTCGAGCATCGTCACGTTGTACTTCTTGCTCCACGTTCCGCCACCTCGCACGCGATACGAGAACGAATTTTGCAACCCCGTCAACTTGAAGAAGGTCTTGTTGTCGTGCAGTTCGGCGAAGTTGTAAGTCAGATTCTTTCGCTTGCCTTCGTAATCGACGGCCTCCACGTCGAGCCGCAACGCGTCGCGGCTGCCGGGCGGATCGACTTCGCCCTGCTTGAGCAGGACGGTGAAATCAACGTCGTCGCCGCGCAAGGTTTCGTAGTCACCAGGCTCGGTTTGCTCGTCGATTAACACGTCGTACAAAACTCCAGAAGCCGGAGGAATGTCGGCGAAAGGATAGAAGATTCTCGAGACGGCGATCGGAAGACGATCCGAGAACACGATGAACGCCAGCACCAACGTCACGACGCCAATCGCCGCGAAGATGCTCGCCCGGCGAAGACTTAGCAGATCGAGAACGCGACGAGGACTGAAATCGCTCACCCGGTCATAAGCTTCGTGGATCAAGCGCTGATGAAACGACTGCGAATGTGGTTGCTGGCCATTTCGCGACAAGTCGATGCAACTGACGAGCCGGTTATGGATGTCCGGCAGTTCCTGCTCGATACGGCGAGCGACCATGACTTGTGTCAGGCGACGTACCAGCGGGCGGACAATGCCAATGAAGATCACGCCAATTGTCGGAACAGCGACGAGCAGCAGCCCGATAAATCGAAATGCGGGCCACAGAGGGACGACAAGATCGAACAAGCCGACGACGGCGAGCGTGGCGAAGAACAAGCCGACGGTAACGGCCAGCCCAGTTGCGACCCATGTCGAACGGAGCAGTCGCCGAGTCTTGAAGATCAGCGTCTCGATGGTGCTGGAGAGCGTCGAGACATCTTGCGTCGTTTGATGTGCTGAATCGCTTGCCATGTGTCACACTCCTTTTAAGACTTGCCTCGACGTTCTCGATCAATTCCTAATGACGAAGTACCCAATGACGAAGGAATGACGAAGTCCGAGCGATGGGCTTAGACATTCGACATTCGCGTCTCTTTCGTCATTAGTCATTCGTGATTCGTCATTCATCTAGTTTGTGTTTGCTGGCTCGTTCGCTTCAACCTCTTCGTGGAATCCTGCACCGGTCATCTGGCCGACCAAGCGGCCGCCGGCAATATCGCGGATACGTTGGCCGGTAGTGGGAGCGTCTTCGTCGCCGGCTAAGTGGCCGCCGAGCGTCGATAAGAGGAATTCGACCCCAATGACGATGAACGTCAGAAAGATCAGCGGTCGCCAGATCTCTCGTTCGTCGCCGATGTTGCCGTAAGTTTGTTGGGCTTCGGCCGAAGCATCAACGGTTGTGACCTTCACCGCCGGCAGCATCTCCTTAAGCTGAGGGCCGGTCAGCCGCGAGAAGTCCGACTCGCCGGGAGCGAGGTTGACCGCGAAGCTGACTTCGACATTGTAGGGCTGTTCCGCGCGGCCGCCTTTGACTTCCAACGTGTAGTAGCCTTGTTCGATCGTCCGCTCGAAGGCTCCGACTAAACGAGAGTTGGAGCGTTGGAAGGCGACAGGCGTGATGCGGCCGGCGATGTCAGTGACCTTGCCGGACGCGGGGGCCCAGTGTTGCGAGACGACGAACTCGGCGATTCCGTCCGCGGGAACGACCGACGGGGCGTTGACATCGTTGAGCCGCTTGACGTGGCTGATCATGCGCAAGACCAGCGGCACGAATTCAGGTTTCATCGGCAGGTTCGTCCACTTCGTGTTCAGCGGAAACGCGCTAACGAGCACCCGACCATTGCCGTAGACGCTTTCCAGCACCGCGGGCGAGCCGTCCTCAAACTCGACGAGCGGCCACGTGTTGCCGCGGTCCTCGGGCAACTCGACTGGGAAACGCTGATAGACGTTGACTTTCGTAAGATAACGCTGCTCGCTGCCCGCGAAGACCGAGAAGATCGGGTGGGCAAAGTCGATCGCGCCGAATTGCTTGAACGTGTTGGGGTCGCCGTCGGCCGCGGTGAGCTTGGCAGCCACGAATTCCTCGTCGGGAACTTCGGGCGAGGGGAAGAACTGCGTGTTATAGAGGTCTGGCTTCACAAGCTGTCCGGGAAAGATCAGCAATCCACCGCCGCCCGCGACGAAGTCCCGCAGCAGCGTGAACTGTGCTGCGTTGAGGCTGCCGCAGTTGGCGAGAATGACCACGTCGCTGTCACGCAATACCTCGGCGTTGACGTTCGCCTGTGGGATGTCTTCGACAGCCAGGGAGCGCACGAAGCGACGTTCGGCGACGAGAACTGGATCTTGTTCCACTTCACCCTCGGCTGCGGGTTCTTCGACATCGAGGTTCGGCTCAGTGGCGATGATCGCCGTGCGGAGATAAAGGCCTTCGTTGTCGAGCGGCTGCGCGGCTGGGTTACCGTTGACGAGGATCGTGCGCACTTGCGGGGCGACGGACAGCGTGAACATGAACTGATCGTCAGCGGTGAAGCGATCTGAGGGGATTTCAAAACGACCTCGCACGATGCCGTCTTCGGTAGGCGTATAGATCACTTCCGCCTCGCCCGATTCGCCTGGCTTGAGCGAGATCGTTTTACGAGCGATCTCCTTCTCGTCGATGAAGATGCTGACGGGAATGTCCTGCGACTCGGTTTCGGAATGGTTGACGACACGCGGACGAAGCTTGATCGGCAAGCCGGTGATTGCCTGCTGCTCTTCGGGAGACTCGCCGACGACCGCCGCGTTCGTTATTTCCTGGTTCGAGCCGACGTTCACGACGATCATCTCTGTGTCTGGCGGGACTAAGCTGTCGGCTTCGGCATCGGTGAACTCTCGCCAACCGCTCGTTTGCAGATCACTGAACAAATAGAGAGTGGGGCTATTCAGCTTGCGGCCTTCGGTGCCAAACAGATACGAGAAGGCTGCGAACAGATTCGCTCGCGACGGCGTTGCCTTGAGCGTCTCTATTTCGCTGTGAATCGCTTCGGCGTCGGAGGAGAAGCGGTTGCAGATTTCTTCGGGCTTCGCACCGACACGCAGCACCGTAACGCGGTCGTCAACTCGCAGACGATCGACGATGGTGTTCGCGGCTTGTTTGGCTCGATCGAGCGAAGTCATGCCGTCGGTAACTGCGTTCATGCTGGCCGAACCATCGATCAGCAGCACTACGTCGCGGCCTGAGCCACCACCGCCGAACAACGCGCTCCAATGTTTCACGACTGGCCGTGAGATCGCAAAGATCAGCAGCAAGAGAAACGCTGTCCGCAGCGCGGCGATCAGCCATTCCAGGAACTTCATCCGCCGCCGCTGTTGGACGTAGCTATCGAACAGATAGCGGAACGTGCTCAGTTCAATCGTCTTCAGACGGTGAAGCGTGAGCAGGTGGAGGATGATCGGGATTGCCGCGAGTGGCAGAAAGTACGGCAGCAATCCGAAGTGTAAGAAGTCCATTTGTTTGTCTTTGCTCGTTTAACCGCAAGCAGGAGGCGTGCGTTTCGACCGCAGGCAGGAAGCGCACGCCTCCGGCTTGCGGTCAAACAAGTTGTCATCCGATCCGCGATCGCTTGTCGAGATAGGCGGCAAGGAAGCGGTCGTAAGGCAACGTCGTGTTGGCTAGACTGTAACTGATTTTGCGTTCAAAGCAGTCATTCTTGACCTGATTGGTAAACGTTTTGATCCGTTCGAGATAGCGTCGGCGAAGGCTCTTGGGATTCGCGACGACTCGGCCCGCTCCCTCCATGTCCTTGAATCTGGTCAGGCGGTCGTAGGGGAATGTCAACTCGGCGTCGTCCATCGTGTGGAAGACGATCACCTCGTGATTGTTGTGGCGAAAGTGCTGTAATCCGTTGGCGATCTTGTCTTCGTTGTCGATCAAATCACTGATCAAGATGATCAATCCGCGGCGCTTCGTCCGCTCGGCAGCTTCGTGGAGCACCGAACCGACATCCGTTTCGCCGCCCGGTTCCAGCTTGTCCAACGATTGCAAGACACGGCGGAATTGCGTGGGGTGGGCTTTTGGTGGGATGTATTCGCGTACCTTGGTATCGAACAGCAACAGCCCAACGGCATCGTTTTGACGAAGAAGCAAGTAACTGAGTGCCGCCGCCAGGTAGCAGCCATAACTCAGCTTGCTAATCTCGCCGCTCTTAAACGCCATCGACTCGCTGCAGTCGAGCAAGATGTAGGCCCGCAAGTTCGTCTCGTCCTCGTAGAGCTTGACCTGATACTTATCGCTGCGGGCCAGCATCTTCCAGTCGAGACCGCGCAAGTCATCGCCTGGTGTATAGGGCCGATGATCGAGATACTCAACGGAGAAGCCGTGGAATGGACTGCGGTGCCGCCCCGTCAGGAAGCCTTCGACGACTTGCTTGGCAATAAGCTCGAGGTTGCCAACGCGGTTGAGGCCTTCGGGGTCGAGGTATTTAAGGGATGCCATGTGGTTTCGTGTTTCGTTCGCTCGTTTAACCGCAAGCCGGCGGCGTGCGGTTAAACGAAGATGTACTTTCTTAGTCTTCCCGCGTGACGTCGATCAGCTTCTCGATAATGTTGTCGGTGGTCAGACCATCGCTTTCCGCCGAGAAGCCAGTGACCAACCGATGACGCAGCACTGGGTACGCGACGTAACGGATGTCCTCGATCGAAACGTTCACGCGCCCGTCGAGCAACGCATTCGCCTTCGCTCCGAGCAGCAGTGACTGGCACGCACGAGGGCCGGCTCCCCACGTGAGATACTTCTTGATGAAGTCGGGAGCATCATCAGTTTTCGGACGCGTCGCACGAACCAATCGCACCGCATAAGCCGAAACACTGCGGCCGATCAACACTTTGCGGACGACCTGTTGCAGATGCAGAATGTCTTCCGTGTCGAGCAGCGACTGGAGTTCGGAAAAGCCTGCCGCGGTCGTTGTCTCCGCGATATGCAACTCTTCCTCGAACGACGGATACTCGACTTGGATCTTGAACATGAAACGGTCGAGTTGAGCTTCGGGCAGCGGATACGTGCCTTCTTGCTCGATCGGGTTCTGCGTGCCGAGAACGAGGAATGGCTTGTCGAGTTGAAACGTCTCGCCGGCCGTCGTGACCTGATATTCCTGCATGGCTTGCAGCAACGCGGCTTGTGTTTTCGGCGGCGTGCGGTTGATTTCGTCGCCGAGGATGATGTTTCCGAAGATCGGTCCACGAATGAAACGCATCCGGCGCCGGCCGGTGCCTTCCTCCTCGTCGAGGATCTCGTTGCCGGTGATGTCCGACGGCATCAGGTCAGGCGTGAACTGGATGCGGCTGAATTTGAGCGATAGAAGATCGGCGATGCTCGAGATCATCAACGTCTTCGCCAAACCGGGAACGCCTTCAAGGAGGCAATGTCCCTGGCAGAACAACGCGAGGAGGACTTGTTTGAGAACTTCGGACTGGCCGACGATGGCGCGGCTCAGCTCTTCCGTTAGCTTTCCGTAAACTTGTGTGAGTTGCTCGGCAGCCTTGAGATCTTTGTCATCGATTTGCCCAGTGGTGGGGGCTGGAGCAGCGTCGGTCAACCTTGCCATAACGACCTTATCTTTCTTAAAAGGAGCGGACTCGATGCCAGCAATACCTGCTCAGCCTAGCGGGCAGCTACGTGAAGTCAAGCATCGAAGAATATCATTGCGCCAGAAAGTTAAGAGGCGGGGTCTGACAAGCTGCACGTAGGGAATGGTAAACTCTGTACGAAGACCATCGCACACCGAATCGATTCCCAAACAGATCTATGTCAGTAGTTGCTCGACGTTCCAGACTTTGATGGTGCGGTCGAAGCTGGCGGAGACGAGTTGTTTTCCGTCGGGAGAGAAACTGACGGAATAGACACTGTTGGAGTGGACATTGATGGTGGCGAGGTTGTCGTGGGTCTTTGCGTTCCACAGACGAAGCTCGCCGTCGCGACAGGCGGAAGCGAGAAGGCTGCCGTTCGGCGAGAAAGCGACACACTTCGCATAGTTAGGATGGCCTTCAAGCTCCGTTGTCACGACTCGCGATGCAACGCTGCCGAGCCGAATGCGTCCGTCGCCGCTGGCGGTGGCAAACAACTTTCCGTCGGCGGAAAACGCGATTCCTTCGACGGTACCATCGTGGCCGTCCAGCGGGCCGAGCTTCTCACCCGTCTCAGCACCCCACAACAGCAGCGATTGGTCGTAGCTGCCGGAGGCGAGTAGCTTGCTATCCGCCGAGAACGCGACACTGTAGATCGCATCGCCGTGGCCGCTGAGTACGAACTTCTGCTCCGCTGCTTCGGCATCCCAAACACGTACAACGTTGTCATAGCCACCGGAAGCCAGCAGTTTCCGATCAGGCGACCCAGCCATACATTCGATATATTGCTGGTGCCCACTCATCGTCGCCAGGCCCGATCCCGACCCGACGTCCCAGATCCGCAGCGACTTGTCGAGACTGGCGGTCGCCAGTCTCTTGCCCTCCGCCAGAAAGAAAACTCCACACACGCCATCGCCGTGGCCGCGCAACGTATGTAGCTCTTCGCCGGTCTGCAAATCCCAGATTTTCGCCGTGTTGTCGAGGCTCGCCGTCGCAAGCAGCTTGCCATCGGGAGAGAACGCCGCGTCATAGACGGCGTTGGGGTGGCGAACTTGAAGGCTGAGAGTTTGCATAAGCCATCGACCTACGAGCGTTACCGCGGCAAGAGTACCGAGTACTCAGTACAGTGTACTCGTTCCATCACCGCTGCGACCAGCGTAGTCTTCAAAGGAGGGTGGCAACTCAGACCTCTTTTGCAAGAGTGGAACTACAACAATTCCCGAAGCGGCTGATACTTATTGTGATCAACCAGATATCGAGGGCGGCCGTTGAGGTCGTTAATCGCGGCGTAGTTCACATCGATACCGATGTTGTGGTAGAGGGTCGCGAAGACTTCTTGGAAGTGGACGGGACGTTCGGTCGCATGTTCGCCGAGCCGGTTCGTGGCTCCGATCAATTGACCGCCACGGATTCCGCCGCCAGCCATCATCGCGCAAGCGACTCGCGGCCAGTGATCGCGTCCGCCTTTCTTGTTGATACGCGGTGTGCGACCGAACTCGCCCCAAACGACTATCGAAGTGTCGTCGAGCATGTCGCGTCGTTCGAGGTCTTCGATCAAGGCGCTCAAACCAACGTCCAAAGCCGGGATGTGGTCGCGGGCGTTGTCGAAGTTCGTTCCGTGAGGACGACCGTGCCAGTCCCACCGCCCGTAAGAGAGCGTGACCACGCGGACTCCGGCTTCGACCAGCCGGCGCGCCGCGAGGAAGTAGTCGTTCAATAAGATTCCTGCGTCGCCGTAGCCAGCGTAAACGTTGTCGCCGCGTCCATAACGGTCGCGCAGTTTGGAGTCTTCCTGCTCGAAATCGAGTGCATCGACAAGCTTGCTCGATGTCAGGATTCCAAATGCTTGCTCGTTAAAGGCATCAAGACCTGCTAGTGATCCGTCGGCGTCAGCTTCTCGCTTCAACCGATCAAGTCGGCTGCTCAAGGCCCGACGATCGCCAAGTGTATCGAGCGTGATGCCTTTGAGTTCAAGGTTCGCGCCGCCGCTGCCTTGGTTCGGGGTGAACGGAGCGTGAGCCTGACCAGCGTAACCGGCTTGCCCAGGATCATTCCAAGAACCGCCCCTCATTTTCGGATTGAGATTGACGAAGGCCGGCATACCAGGCACGGAGATGCCTTGCAGTTTGGAAACCGATGAGCCAAGCGAAGGCCGACCACCGGCCGGCTGATTCGCAGTTGTCCAACCCGTCCAGGATTGAAAGGCGGAGTGCCTGCCTTCGGAACCAACCAGCGATCGGATCACGCCGAGCTTATCCGTCATCTGCGACAGACGCGGCATGAGTTCACACAAGTCGATGCCCGGCACGTTCGTGTTGATCGGACGAAACTCGCCGCGGATCTCGGCCGGAGCATCCATCTTCAAGTCAACCATATCCTGATGAGGCGGTCCGCCTGTCAGGAAGATCATGATGATCGACTTTTGCGACTTGCGACCAGTGCTCGCTTCGGCCTGCAACAACTGCGGCAACGCCAGTCCGCCCATCGCCAGCCCGCCGATCTGCAGGAATTGTCGGCGCGATACGCCATCGCAGAAGTCGTTTGTGCTGCTCTTGTCGTAGATGTTCAACATCGCGTGTTCCTTGTGACCGAGTGATTCACTACGTCCGAAGTATAACTATTATCGAGCTGGAATGCCCAGTTTATCGACGGAAAGCTCAGCGTTATGCTACTGCAATGGCGGAAACGCCGCAAATCTGAACAGCCCTGAGCAGACAATTGGTCATCCTTCCGAACCAGCAGATCGAGGCCTGGCATGAGTAGCGACTTGTGTTTTCAAACCGCTTCAGCACTAGCTCAACGCATCGCGACGAAAGAGTTGTCCGCGAGTCAAGTCATGGAGGCGCATCTAGCTCAGATCGATCGTGTGAATCCAGAAGTTAACGCGATTGTAACACTGCTGCCCGAGCAGGCGATGGAGAGGGCCAAGGAAGCTGATGAACGACAGGCACGCGGCGAAGAACTCGGTTCGCTTCACGGATTGCCAATCGCGCACAAAGACCTTGTGCCAACGAAGGGCATTCGCACGACGTTTGGCTCGCCGATCTATAAGGACTTCGTGCCGGAGCAAGATGATCTGATCATCGAACGGCTGCGCGGAGCCGGTGCGATTACGATTGGCAAGACGAACACTCCGGAGTTTGGTGCGGGGTCGCAGACGTTTAATGAAGTCTTCGGTGCGACGCTGAATCCCTACGACACAACGAAGACTTGCGGAGGCAGCAGCGGCGGCGCGGCGGTAGCGTTGGCCTGCGGCATGATTCCGATCGCAGATGGTAGCGATACCGGCGGCTCGTTGCGGAATCCAGCGAATTTCTGCAACGTTGTTGGCTTTCGGCCTTCCCCCGGGCGTGTCCCCTCGTGGCCGAAGGAGATGGGCTGGTTTCCGGTTTCCGTTCAGGGGCCAATGGCGCGGACGGTCGAGGATGTCGCGCTTATGCTGACGGCGATGGCTGGCCCTGATCCGAGATCACCGATCGCGATCCAAGAGCCCGGAAGCCGTTTCACGGAACCACTCGAACGCGATTTCAAGGGAGTGCGGATCGCGTGGAGCCGCGACTTTGGTGAGTTGCCGGTTGAGCCAACCGTTACTGCTGCCATTGATTCGCAACGTTCCGCATTCGAATCGATCGGTTGCGCGGTCGAAGATGGGCAACCGAATTTCGCAGGTGCAGACGAAGCGTTTAAGGTCCTTCGCGCTTTCGCATTCGAAAACAAGTTCACGCCACTGCTTGAAAAGCACCGCGACAGAATTAAAGAGACGATCATCTGGAACGTCGAAGCCGGCCAACGGCAATCCGGCCCACAAATCGCGCAGACCGAAGTCCTCCGCACGCGGCTCTATCATCGCGTACGTGAATTCATGGAAACGTATGAGTTCCTCATTCTTCCCGTCAGCCAAGTCCCGCCGTTTGACGTTAGGCAGCCGTACATCACGGAAATCAACGGCGTCGAGATGCCTGATTATATTTCGTGGATGAAGTCCTGCTATTACATCTCCGCACTCGGCTTGCCGGCGATTTCAATGCCCTGCAGTTTCACTCCTGACGGCTTACCGGTGGGTGTGCAGATTGTTGGCCGTCACCAAGACGACTTCGGCGTGCTGCAGTTGGCTTATGCGTTTCAGGAAGCGACGGGAACGCGCAAACTCGCACCAGCCATTGCCTTGGCCGCGGAATAACCCAGCACACGGTCACACGCTGGCGGCTGTGGTCAGTTCATCGAAGACTTGTTTGGAATGCGCTACCAACTCGGCGTAGTCGCAGACTTCGATCTCTTCGCCCATCAATTTGACATCGAATGTGCCGTCGTATCCACCTCGCAGCAACTGTGAGATGATCGTCGCCAGCGGAATCGTTCCTTCGCCGAGCCGACAGCGGTTCTGTTCCATTCGTGGAGATCGTTTACCGTCGGCGAGTTGCACAATGGCAATTCGTGAAGCGAGGTCGGGGAGTCGTTCAGCAATCTTTTCGTCGCGACCAAAATGATAAGTGTCGAAGACGAGCTGCAATTGCGGGCTGTCGAATTCATCAAGGAATACCTGGGCATTATCGATTGATGAAAGAAAACTCCAGCCATCACCGTAGGTCGTGGGTACGGGTTCAATGGCGAGTGGGATGCCAAACTCGCAGGCAATCGGTAAGAGACTTGTAAGCGCTGTGCGCAACAGCCGATTGGCGTGACTCTGCGTGTGACCAGCGCGAGCGCCGCTGTAGACGATCAGGCATTCGGCGTTGAGTTCGGCCGCCAAGTGAATGGCGTCGCGAGCATCGGCAACCGCCTCCTTGTGAGAACGACCGTCGCTGCCCGTGAAACCACCAGCCCAAAGTAGACTGGAAACGCTCACGCCACTCTCTGCCAGCAACTCAACTCCTTTATCTTCGCCGAAGTCCGAGAGCTTCTGTCGCCAGACCGCGATTGATTCGATACCCGCCGCGGCGCAGTGGTGAACGTCTTCTTCGAATGACCAGCGATAAGTGGTCATCTCGTTAATCGAAAAGCGAGCCATCCGTGCGCCTTCCTCCATTCCGCCAAGCCAAGTTCCGTTGAGGACGCGCCAGTATGCAAAATCGGCCCGCGACTGTAAAGGAAGTTAGGACGCCGCGATTATTACAGACGTGCTAGCACAGCACGGCGTTACTCGGCGGGCGGTTTCTCTTTCGGCTTGCTTTCGAGGTCCCACGCCGTGACCCACTTCAAGCCCGTTCGCTTGAGCTTGAACTCCGAGATCAGCCGCTCTTCCATGTCGGGCAGGTGGGCAGCGCCGTAGAAAATCGCGATGCGTTTCTTTTTGCCCTTGGCCATCTCGGTTTTGAGTACTCTCAGCGCAGCCTTGTTACGCTCGGTGAGGATGGTCGATCCATTGGGGCCATCCAGGACAGATGTGGCGGCATCCATATCCTGGAATTGCTCGGCCATGATTCGCTTCATGCGACGAGCTCGTTCCTCCGGGCTGGCGAACAGAGCTGCCAGCAACTGCGCGTCGCTTGATCGCCCTGGATCGCGTGATTGCATGGCGATGCTCTGCCCAAACATCCGCAAGAACATCTGTGCAAAGCTCTCACCTCGCTCCTTCATGGTGCTAGCAAACTCTTCGGGAGTCATGTCGGCATGCACGAAGTTGGGCTTCTTGTAATCAACACAGTCAAGCTGGAACTGCAATCCGAGAACGCTCTTCATGGTCGTCTGGAGAAAACTGACTGCACTCGCCGAGCGCTCGCCAGGATTTGGCGTAACGTTGTGCGGCGCAACGAGCTCGTACAAAACCGCGTCGTAGGAAGCGAAGGCCTTGTTGAGTTCGTCAAAATAGGCCTTGTCCGCGATGTGAACGGCCCCGACCAAGTCCACCGTGACGCTCTGTGACTCGTCCGCCGACGCGAAACTAGTGATCGATGTCTCCATTGCGAGCGGAGTTCCCGAATCGTCGCGCCGAATCCGCAGAAAATCATTCGATTCACCATCTTTCGCCAGGGCCGGCGTCATCGACGACAGCGTCACGGCGATCGCTAGGGCGAGCAGCTTTTGAGATCGCGTTCGCATTCTGTCGGGCCTTTCATTAGGAACTGTCTGCGTCGCTGCTTAAAGCAGCACTACCGAAGAAGTATACGCTGTACCCAGAACTCGGCAATTGATACCTCTATACTAGGGGACGAAAAAAAACAGCTTGATCTTCAGAATTCTCAGTTTGGAGACTTGCATTCGTTTGGATTTTGGAGATACTAACGGACGTCAGGGACCTGACTCCCTTCAGACTTCTGTAGGTTTCTGCCCCACCTGCAGAAGTCGATTCCTCCGGCCTTCATAGGTTTCTGCCCCACCTGTGAAGGCCGCTTTTTATTTCTTGAGCTACCAGCGACAGCCCTACCATCGATTTTCTCGGCAGGGGTTGCCTTTCTTACTCAACTTCCACGACGGGCGCATCCGATACTACCGTCACGAGCGCATTCTGTGTGGCAGGTGCGCAGTAGTAATTGGTGCCCATCTCCGCGAACGTTGTAGGTGGAAGAGTCATGTCGTTACACAAAATAACAGCCTGTCTGGCTGCACTCGTCCTCCTGGCATTCGTCACCGACCAGGCGATGGCTCAACGCCAGATTCATCACACTCCACCATGGATTGATGGAGACGGCGCAGACCCCGACTATTTCCAGCCGTTTGTGGATGGAGCATTTGAGCACGACTTCCAGTTCTTTGCGCAGCCGGAGTTCGGGGAGTTCGGGGACGGTCCGGATCTCAATACCGGCTGGTTTGCTACCGCCGACCGTGTCTACATCTCCATGAACCGCCCCGTCCAAGAGTCAACCAACACGGAAGGCGACTTCACGTGGGGCAACCGTTTTACGGTTGGCTACATGACAGAAGAAGACCACGGTTGGTTTATCGAGCACTGGCACATTGATGGTCCGAACCACTTCGATACCACCGAAGCGGAACGGGTGAATATCATCAACCCCGACGACGAGATCAACGGTGATCCGGAAAACGTTGACTTGCGGGGCGGCGGGGGCGGCGCCGGTGGTATGGCGATGGCCAATCCACAACGAAACGGTTTGCCTGTGAGCGATCGCAACAACGCGACCTCGCAGGATCGACGTTACTTCCTGAGGGACAGCATCAACAATGCTGATTTGACCAGCTTCGAGTTGAACAAGTCGTTCCGCTGGAAGACGCGACACTACGGCAGTATCATCGAGCCGTTCGTTGGCTTTCGCTACATCAAGTACCAAGACTTTTTTCAACGCGACTCGTACATTCGTATCGATGATATGGGAGTGCCCGTTGGACAGGTTCCTCCGTTTACGCAGGATACAACGCTACTCGAAGCCGAACAGTTCACCTCACTCCAATCTGGCTTCAACAACCATCTCGTAGGTGGCCAGTTTGGGTTCCGTTCGTTCAAGCACAAGAGTCGTTGGAACCTGTCGAGCGAGTTACGAATCTTTGCGTTTCAGAATTTTCAATTCCAGGAAGAATTCACGTTTACTGAATTGACGTTTTACGATGGTGGGGATGCTGGAGCGATGGTCGATGGCGTGTTTGTGAATCACTCACGCACCGGGACCGGCAGCGCGACGGAATTCGTCTTTGGCGGTGAGGTTCGTGCTCAGGCCGCGTATGAAGTAACACGAGACCTATCGATTCGGGGTGGTATAACAGCGATGAACCTCGCGGCGGGGATTGGTCGCGGTAACAACATCCTCGACAACCAACAGAGCGTCGTTATGTTCGGAATGACGTTCGGAATCGACTATCGAAGATAAGTCCAACCAACTGGGCGTTCGCCGCAGCAAAGCGAAACGCGCGCGAACTTCGGCCACAGGATCTTTGAGAGCACAACGCTGCATCATCTTTGAGAACACAGTGTGCGTCTCGAACGCTCAGCGGAGAGCGCTGGACCTACTCGGCCGTATGCAGCTCGCGGAGTTCGTCGAGTTCAGCACCTAGGCGATGCCGGAGCGGACTTTCCGGGCGCAGATCGTCGAGCAGGTCGTCTGCCTTATCGAACGTTCCGACGGCAAATCCTTCGTCATTGAGAAGCTTACGGAAACTACGTTCAACTTGGGCTTCTGTCAGCAAGGTGCTTTCTCCCACAAGTCTAGACGGCATTCACAAACACTTGCTGTATTCTAAAGGCACCTCGGACGGGTGCAATGCCATTTTGCTCCCGATCGTGTGAAACAAGCACTGGAATCAAGATCGGTTGATTTGTTCCAGCTGTGTGGCGACTTCATCGATCGTTTGTCGAATCTGATCTTCGCGGTGCAGCGAAGTGATGAAGAATCGCAGCCGGGCCGCTTGCTCTTCGACCGCGGGATACAAGATCGGTTGGACGTTGATACTCCGCTCGAACAGTTGCCGAGACAGACGCAGGGCTTTGAGCGAATTGCCAATGATGATCGGCACGACCGGCGTGTTGTTGCTCGTACCCGTGTTTAGGCCGCGTTCTTTTGCCAGTTGTAGGAACAACCGCGAATTGGCCTGCACACTCGCAACCCGCTCGGGCTCATCCTGCAACAGCCGCAATGCTGCCAGCGATGCCGCACAGTTCGGCGGCGAAAGCCCGACGCTATAGACGAATCCGGGCGCAGTGTACTTCAGATACTCGACGACTTCCTGGCCCCCCGCAATGTAGCCGCCACAACTGCCAAACGACTTGCTCAGCGTACCCATCCACAGATCGACGTTCCGGGGATCGATCTCGTAATGCTCACCGATTCCGCGCCCCGATGGCCCCATCGTGCCGATCGAATGAGCTTCATCAACCATCAAGAACGTTTGGTGTCGTTTCTTCAGGTCGATGAACTTCGGGAGGTCGGGGCAGTCCCCGTCCATGCTGTACACACCTTCGATCACCACCAAGACCCGACGATACTCCATGCGAATTTCCTTCAGAATCTCGTCGAGCCGTTGCCAATCGTTGTGCTCGAAGGGTCGGCGGCGAGCTCCCGAGAGAATGGCTCCTTGTATGATACTGTTATGCGCCACTGCATCGTGCACAATCAGATCACCGGGACCGAGGAGATGGCCGATTGTCGTTTCGTTCGTCGAATGGCCACCGACAAAGACGATGGAGTCTTCGACGCCAATGAAGTCAGCGAGCGCCCGTTCCAACTCGCGATGGATTGTCTTCTCCCCCGACACCAATCGGCTGGCCGAGACGCTCGTGCCAAAGCGGTCAACCGCGTCCTTGGCGGCCTTCGCGACAACCGGATCACCGGACATGCCGAGATAGTTGTAGCTCGACCAACTGATTAGTTCATGATCGTCAATGACGGTCGTATCGTTCGTAATCCCTTGGTGCCGCGAGAAGTAAGGGTTGGGAATGCCGGTCATGGTCAGCATTCTTTCGGTCTGTTTTAACCGCTTGTATTCGGCCATCTGAGCAAACTGGTAATCGCCGGGTTGGACGTCGCGTCTGACGGTTGGCCTTCGCGCCGACGAAGGCAAATCGTGGACTCGAGGCTCCGTCCCGATATACTTCTGCGTAGCCAGAGCGACTTCGCGGCACGTTTCGATTTCGGAGAGTGTTTCTTCCGGGAACCGACCGCCGAAGGTCTCTTCGATCGAATGCGCGATCTGCAACCGCTCTAACGAATCCATCCCCATCTCTACGATGTTCGAGTCGAGCGTTATGTCCTTCGCTCGCTCTTTCGCAATCTCCGCCACATGATGCATCACCACGTCAGCGACAGTCGGATTGACCTCGCCCGTCAACCGCGTTGGAGCGACTTCCGCGGGGTAAGTTGTGGTCCTCGCGGCGGCCGACTCGACAACAACCTTGTTCGACTCGTTGTCGCCGCCCGACCAGGCCGTCCAGCGGGCGATAACAGGCAGCGATTCCTCGAGAAACGCCGTTCTGCAAGCGTGTCTTTGGATCTTGCCGCTTGATGTCTTGGGCAACGACCCGAATCGGACGAGCACGAGCACATCCGGTGGCAACTCATGTTCGCTCGTCACGTTCGCTCGAATCTGTCGGATGACACCCGACCAGTCCTTGTGTCGAGTCCGTTCGACTTCAGCCATGACAACCAAACACTCACGGCCATTGAGATCCACGGCAAACGCGGCAGCCGAACCGGCCTGTAACCTGGGATCGGTGTGCTCGACAGTCAATTCGACATCTTGCGGATACCGGTTCACACCCCGGACGATAATCAGATCCTTGAGCCTCCCCGTGACGAACAACTCGCCATCGTCCATGAAACCCAGGTCGCCGGTTCGCAAGTACCCGCTGTCGCCAGCCGAAGTTGACGCACGGAAGGTCTCTTCCGTCGCTTCGGGTTTGTTCCAGTAGCCTTGTCCAACACTTCCACTGCGGACCCAGATCTCGCCAACCTGATGCTCGGGTAATGTCTTCAGGCTCTCCGGATCGACAATCAGAACATCTTCTTCCGGAAAAACATGACCGCAGCCAACTAGCTTGCGTACCCCTTCTTCATCGCTGGCCGCCGACACGACGCGATGTTCGTCCAACGCCTTGCCGTCAAAGCTGCGGATGATTGGCCGCTCGCTTTGATAACTTCCGGTGACGATCAACGTTGTTTCGGCCATGCCGTAGCACTGGTAGCACGTCTCGGGGCGGAAGCCGACTGCCGCGAAACGCTTTGTGAACGCCTCGAGCGTCGATGGCCGGATTGGTTCGGCCCCATTGAAGGCCGTTTTCCAGGTACTGAGGTCAACGCCTTCCAGCTCTTCGTCGGTGATCTTGTCAACGCACAAGTCGTAGGCAAAGTTCGGACCACCACTGATCGTGACGTTGTACTTGCTGATTCCACGCAGCCAGCGAGCCGGTTTCTGCAGGAAGGACATCGGCGACATCATCACGCTGGGACGTCCGATAAACAGCGGCATCAGCACGCCACCGACCAAGCCCATGTCGTGATACGTTGGCAGCCAGCTCAGGCCGACCCCGCTGCGATCTGGCTCGAACGAGTGAACGATGAACGTGCAATTGTGAATCATGTTGCCGTGAGACAACATCACCCCTTTTGGTGCGCCAGTCGAGCCAGATGTGTACTGCAGCACAGCCAGCGACTCGTCGTCCAATTTCGGCGGATCCCAGTCGTCCGCGTCATCGTCCGACACTTGATCGGTTGCCAGCCAAGTTGTTTTCTGTAACGAGGGAGCATCGTCGAGCAGACCGATCACTCGGTCGGCTACGTCCGCCACGGTCAACGCCGCCTTGGCTTCGGCATCGGCGGAGATTGCGTCGATTCGGGCCATGTACCGATTGCGACGAGGTGGATACGCCGGAATCGCCGTAGCTCCAGCATACAGGCAACCCATAAAGCCTTCGACGAAATCGAGGCTCGGCGGATAGAGCAGCAGCACTCGCTCGCCACGCATCCCTAACTTGGTCAGATGTGCACCGATCGCACGCGCACGGCGGTCGAGAGCCTGGTAGCTCAGGCGTATCTCCTCATCTTCCCCGTCCAAAAAGTAGAACGCAGCGTCGTCGGGCGTATGCTCCGTCCAATACCGCAGACTATCGACGAGGTTGGTAATCGGGGGGGAGAATGGAGCGAGAAATCGTTCGAGATCCACCTTGGTCCGTTCTCCGAAGGGGAATAAGAGGTTGGCCTAGACGAAGCCGCCAACACTTCGTAATCCGTGAGCCTAACATGACGGCGAACGAACTTCAAATTGCCTCCTTTCAAGATCGACGGGTGTCGCGGACGACTCCAACCCTTCGGCAACGAAACGCTCTGGTGGGAGCAATTCTGCCGGTATGAGTTCTCACACCGGGAGCCGTTCGCCAGTCGTGCAATCCGCTACAGCACTCATGGTTTAAGATAACGGAGCGATGGACCAGGACACCGCCAGTGGCTAAGCCGTCTTAGCGTTGGAGTCCCGGCTTTAGCGGGCCTTTTCCCAGAAGCTTTCGGAGCCGCCAGACGGTGGGACTCCATCGGCTCAGAAGAATCCTCCTCCGCCCCACGCTCCGGATCCGCTGCCGTAGCCCGCATCTGATTCTGAACCGTCCGTTAGCGTGCTTTTCCTTCGATCCTCGCCACAGCTTTGCCCCGTTGTTCCAGAAGTCGAAGCCGGATCCATCCCGTCCAGCAGACTCTTTCAAGGACTGCAGCAGTGGTAACGCTTCTTTCGCGTCCGGGCCGATCTTGCCGAGTGCATAAATGGCAGAATTGCACAAGTTCACCGGCGAGCTGGCAAAACCGCCACCGCCGTAGCCCGGTGATGGCAAGAAGCATGCGGCGATGATCTGGGTCTTCGGAGGCTTTGACAATATAGCATTGGCGAAACAGCTTGGGAGCGTGGACCGCCCGACAACGACCAATCGGCACGCGCGTTTCGTGAGGCTGGCTTCGTAATGATGTATCCATCATTCCGCGGCGGCAACATGAATCCCGGATACATCGAGGCTTTCTACGGCGAAGTCGATGATCTGCTCGCGTCGGCTGACCATCTTGCCCAAAAGGATTATGTCGATACGCAATGGATCTACCTCGGCGGCCACAGCACTGGTGGGACGATGGTGATGCTCGCGGCAGCGGCGACGGATCGTTTGCGCGCCGTCTTTGCGTTCGGGCCGGTGGATGACGTGACGGAGTACAGTTCGGACGTATTACCCTTCAATCCGTGGAAGGACCAGGAAGCGACGCTCCGCAACCCGATTCAGTGGCTTCACGCGAGGAAATCGCCGGTGTTCGTCTTCGAAGGCAGCAGCGGCAACATCACCTTTCTCCGCTCGATGCGGCGGGCCTCAGACAACCCGCAGCTTCACTTTCACGCAGTCCACCGGGCAGATCACTTCAGCATTCTCGCCCCGATGACGACGCTCGTGGCTGAGAAAATCCAGCAGGACACGGGTTTCACATGCAGTATCCAGTTCACGGACAGGGAGCTTGGGCAGCGGTTTTAGCAGTCACCGGCAGGGTTGGGAGTTTGGCCGGTCCGACCTTGTCACCGGATCGAAATCGATTAGAATCGGGGGATTCCGTTGGACTCACTAGAGAGTCCGGTGAGTTATTGGACCACGAAGAGCGGACCATGGCGTTTCAAAGATCTAAGCGGCGTAAGAAGTTAACGACGAAGCCGAAGAAGAAGGATCCGTTGTTCGTCGATGGGTCACGGCCTCGTCCGATGTATGTTGATTACAAGGACGTCGAGCTTCTCAAGAAGTTGGTTAACCGCCACGGACGTATCGTCGGTCGGCGAAAAACTGGCTGCACCGCCGTCAGCCAACACGCGGTGACGTCCGCCATTAAGCGGGCTCGCTTCATGGCATTGCTACCCTTCACGGGTGAGTAGGCAGTCCGAGAACTGAATAACAAAGCCTGCCTTGCGCGGGCTTTCTTTATGCGCCAACGGCACACATATGTCAGACGAATTCCGTTATCGGCGACGAATCGAGTTCTGCGAGACCGATGCGGCTGGGATCGCGCACTTCTCGGCTTTCTTCCAATACATGGAGCAAGCCGAACACGCGTTGCTCCGGCATGTCGGAACGAACGTCGTGTACGAAGATGATGAAGGTCTGATCAGTTGGCCGCGCGTAAGTGCAAGCTGCGACTATGCCGGTTCGGTACGCTTCGAAGACGTGATGGAGGTCGTCGTCCATGTCGCGCGACTGGGGGCGAAAAGCGTCACCTACGCATTCGACTTTCACTCAAATGACGAGATCGTGGCGAGCGGAAAGATGACGACCGTTTGCTGCCGCATCCAACACACAAGCCCACCGGAGTCGATTGCGATTCCGAGTTGGCTCGTCGAACAACTGCGGACGTTTGAAGCGACATGAGTCTCGTTTAACCGCAAGCCGGAGGAACTGCGATGGCCTGGCGAATTGGTGATCATGTTGTCAGCGGCGAGTTGTGGAATACACGCCGCAACTCGGTGAATGGGTGGCTGGAGTTTGCTCCTGACGAAGGCATCCGTCTCGAACTGACTGGCAACTTCGAAGGTGAACTCGCTGGCAAGCACTTCCGGTTCAAAGTGCCTCCGTCAGAAGCGCCGACAGACGAAGACGACTCACGGCTCAACCTCAACGACTTGGAAGTCATGCAGAGCGGAGGTGTCGGCGACGTGTTGTTGAGGATCGTGAAGATCCCGCGCGGATCGATCAAGGAGTTCTATCTGCGATCGAAGATGGGCGAGCCGACGCCGGTCGATGAGAAGCCGTGCCTGTACCTGGAGTGGTACAGCCAGAACGGCCGCGTGGTGGCGGAGATCGTCGATCCGCAATTGGAGTTCGTCACCGAAGACGACGAACCTGCTCCTGTCGTGGAACCGGAACCGTTGCCTGATGCTGACGCAATGGCAGTCGGTCCCGAAATCATCGCGTTCGACGAGGATGGCGTTCATCACGTCGATGACTTGTCGTTTCTGGATGGCGGACCGCCGGCGAGCGAAGACGATCCTTACCAGCTTTTCCCGTCGGACCTTGAGCGACAAATCAGTGAATCGGTCACAGGCGACGGCGAATCGGCGGCGTTTCCCTCCGGCTCCGGCGAACGAAGCTGGGACGAAGTCATCCCTGGCATCGACGAAGAAACGAAGCAGATGTACGAGCAGTGGGACGAGATATTCGACGGCGAGAAGGATGAACCGCTCGCGACCTTGTTCGATCCGCCGATGTCCTTGAAGCGGCCCGAACACATCGCCGACGAAGAGGAAGCCGAAGCCTTGGTGAAGGGCCTCTTAACCCGGCTGGCAACGTACAGCATCGCTCTGGATATGTGCGAACACTTCACCGCACTCGACGCCTACCGCCTGCTCGTCGATGAGATCCTGTCCGATGCACACATCCACCCCAATCTCACAGGTACCGGCTTCGTGCAACATTACTCGACCTGGGAGCATTGCCCCACATGCGAAGCCGAGTTCGACGCGGAGTGGGAACAACGCAAGAAAGAGAAACAGAACGAAGACGGACCCGACGACCTGCCGTACTAACGTAGAAGCCTTCACAGTCCGCGTGATGGAAGCGGGAACGAGTCGAGTCCAAATGCAAGAGAAACGCTTACCAATACGAACGTGGTTCGACGCACCGCTATCCTCACGCGGAGCGTGAGGCCTACATTCCGCATGGAGGCACGTCTGTGAAGTCAACCGCTGCTCGTTGTCGCAAGAGCTTCGAGAAAGTAACGATCGAGCGGGGTACTCGGTACTTCCGTGATCGAGCGGTGACTCTGCTGCGCACCGATGATGATTCGATCACAGCGCAGGTGCAAGGCTCAGCGCCGAACGCCTATCGTGTTGAGATTGACTGGGCACGAGCCCAAGCCGGCCACATCTCCGCGTTTTGTGATTGTCCCCACTTTGCGGACGGCAATCTCTGCAAACATGTTTGGGCAACGTTGCTGCAGGTCGATGCAGACCAACTCTCGGGCGGCGTTGCCCAACGCGCAGACCTGTTGCTTGAAGAACTCGATGAATACGACTTTGACGAAGAAGATGATCTCAGCCAAGACGGCTTTGACGATTCAGCCGACAGAACTCTGGACCTGTCAACCGCGAATGGCAAGTCAACAAAGCAACCAGCATGGCGTCGCCAACTTGACGCGGTAAGTGCCCCTTCCGACGGTCAGCGGGAAAACCCGTTTCGAGCTGCGGCTGAATCCCGGAGACACCGCGTCGTCTGGTACGTGATCGATGTCGGGACAAGCCTCAAGGAAGATCGTTTGATCATCGACTTTCATCTCGCCGAGACGAAGAAGAGCGGCAAGTTCGGCAAGATCAAGAGTCTATCGGTCAAACACGAGACCCTGTCCACCTTGACTGACGACCGTGATCGGCAGTTGCTCGGCTTACTGATCAGCGACAGCGTCGGTTCCGGTTCACGCCATTATCCGTATCGACCAAGCGATTGGGAGAGTTACTCTTACTGCACGCCCACTGCCTCGACTTACGATCTGGTGCTGCCACGAATGGCAGCGACCGGGCGACTTGTCTGGTTGCTCGATGCATCTTTGCCGATTGAAGGCACCGACTCCGTGGAGTGGGACGACGGACCAGCTTGGCAGTTCGGGCTCAATGTGGCGGCGGACGATGAACGTAAGCAGTGGACTTTGCGTGGTACCTTACAGCGCGCAGGTGATACGGTACCTCTGGACGACGCTGTTCTCGTGCTGGGCGACGGTTTGGTGGTGTTTCGGGACAGCGTCGCTCGCTTCTCGGGAAACGAAGCCGCACGATGGCTCAAGGCCCTTCGCCGGAACCCATCGATCGACGTTCCGTATGATGATCGCGACACCTTTCTGCCGTGGCTGTGGCAAACTCCCAACTTGCCGGATATCGACTGGCCAGAGAACCTGCAAGTTGAGCAGCAAACGCTGGCACCGCAAGGTCGCCTCGTGCTGAAATCTGAACGGCGAAGCCACCAGGTGAAGCATCTCTTCGGCGAAGTTGCCTTTGTTTACGGTGAGACAATCGTTGCCTTGCATGACGATCGGCTTGGCTGGTACGACGCGAAGCATGAGCGGGCGATTCGACGTGACCGCGACGCAGAACGGATGCTGCTGGAGCAACTTAGCAAGGTCGGAGCACGTCCGCGAAGAACGAATTCGTATTTCGACTCCGATGTTCAATTCCATCGGAAGCATTTCGTGCGAATCGTCCGCGAGTTAACGTCTGCCGGCTGGTTGATCGAATCGCATGGGCAGCGTATTCGCCAGCCCGGTGCGTTTAATTTGAGCGTTTCGACGAATGTCGATTGGTTCGAGTTGGATGGCCAAGTTGATTTCGAAGGCGTGACGGCGTCGCTGCCTAAGCTGCTAGCGGCGCTCCGGAGCGGCGACACGTTCATTCGGCTCGACGACGGGTCGCAAGGCATGTTGCCCGAAGACTGGCTTGATAAGTATGGTGCCCTCGCGCGCCTCGCCAAAAGCGAAGGCGAGTCGTTACGCTTCACGTCGTCACAAGCATTGCTGCTCGACGCGTTGCTGGCGGAGCAGGACGACGTGCAACTCGACTCCGGCTTTCTGACGTTCCGCGACAAGCTTAGTGAGTTCGATGGCATCAACCCCGTTCAAGACCCCCGTGGGTTCCGTGGAGAACTGCGCGAGTATCAACGTGAAGGGCTGGGCTGGCTGCACTTTCTCCGCGACTTTCGCTTCGGTGGCTGCTTGGCGGATGACATGGGGCTGGGCAAGACTGTTCAAGTCTTGGCGCTTCTACAAACTCGGCGGCTTGCTAAGCAGAAGCGACACAAGCCGTCGCTCGTCATTGTGCCGAAAAGCCTGATCTTCAACTGGATCGAAGAAGCCACAAGGTTCACACCGAATCTGCGAGTCCGTGACTTCACAGGCCTCGACCGCGGCAAACAACTCGAACGGCTCGACGAGTGTGACATCCTATTGACCACCTACGGAACGCTTCGCCGCGACATTGTCAGGCTGAAGGACATCGATTTCGATTATGCGATCCTCGACGAGTCGCAAGCGATCAAGAATCGTAATTCGCAAGCCGCCAAAGCGTGTCGCTTGCTCAAAGCCAATCAGCGGCTCGCGATGACGGGCACGCCGGTCGAGAATCATCTTGGCGAGCTTTGGTCGTTGTTCGAGTTTCTCAATCCGGGGATGCTGGGCCAGACCGGTGCGTTTGAGGCGTTGGCCAAGACGAGACAGGATGGTGACGACGGACAAGTCGCTCTGCTTGCTCGCGCGATCCGTCCGTTCATTCTCCGTCGAACCAAAGCAGAAGTGTTGTCCGAACTGCCGGAGAAGACGGAACAGACGCTGTACTGCGAGTTACCACCAGAGGAACGCAAGGAGTACGACGAGTTGCGTGACTACTATCGCGTGCAACTCGCTACCAAAGTCGAAGAGTTCGGCCTGAACAAGTCGAAGATCCATGTGCTCGAAGCCTTGTTGCGTCTGCGGCAAGCGGCTTGCCATCCGGGTCTGCTCGACAAGAGTAAACAGATGGAGCCAAGTGCCAAGCTGGAGGCTTTGCTCGAACACCTTGACGAGGTCCAAGCCGAACGCCACAAGGCTCTCGTCTTCTCTCAATTCACGAGCTTGTTGGCGATCGTCCGCAAGCATCTTGACGAGCGTGAAGTGACTTACGAGTATCTCGACGGGAAGACCCGCAAACGCGGCGAAAAAGTCAAACGCTTCCAAGAAGATCCCGACTGCCCGCTCTTCCTGATCAGCCTCAAAGCTGGCGGCCACGGTCTCAATCTGACCGCCGCCGACTACGTCTTCATCCTCGACCCTTGGTGGAACCCAGCCGTCGAAGCCCAAGCCATCGACCGCGCTCACCGCATCGGCCAAACTCGCCACGTCTTCGCCTATCGCCTGATCGCCCGCAACACCGTCGAAGAGAAGATCGTCGAACTGCAGAAGTCCAAACGCGACCTCGCCGACGCCATCATCACCGGCAACGACAGTCTCATCCGCCGCCTAACGGCTGATGATCTACAACTGCTATTGAGTTAGACGAGCGTCGAGGCCGGGGAAGAACAACCGTGCGTGCTCAAGGATCTTCGCAAGACTTGTGCGACGTACTACGACGAGCATGTCCCCGAGTCCTCCGTTGAAATCCTTGGGCATTCCGCCGGAGGAGTCACCGCTCGTCGCGCTCCGCTGGCCTTCAGGGCCATCATGACGATTCCGCAACACAACGAGTTACAAAAAACCTACCTTTGCGTAGAAGCACTCAATGTATGCGTTCACGTCAAAAAGCAAATTCAGCCATGACAGTGCTTTTCTTCGCCACATTCCCAATTCCAAGCCTGGTTTAGCCCGGCGCTTTCTCCGACCCCTTTGTTCCTTCCGTTTGTTCCTTACAACCGGCAAGGTCTCGTCGCTGAGAAACAATGCGACCGTTTGCGTCCGTTTGGCGCTGAGACCATAATGGCCCAATGATGAGACGCAGAAAACTAGTTTTGGTCAATCCCGTCAGCCGGCTTCGAGCGGGTTTTTCCATCAACCGCAGTTCTCGATTTCCACCCCTCGGCCTCGGCGTGGTTGCGTCATTGACGCCGCCGTCCTGGGACGTCGAACTGGTGGACGAGAACTTTGAAGAATTCACCTACCGAGACGCCGACCTAGTCGGAATCACGGCCTTCACTTCCTCGGCCAACCGCGCTTACGAGACCGCCCAAGCTTACAGAGACGAAGGGATTCCCGTGGTGATGGGAGGCATCCACGCCTCGATGTGCCAACAAGAGGCGTTGCAGTTTGTCGATGCCATTGTGGTTGGCGAGGTCGAGTCCGTGTGGGCGAAGGTATTGGAAGATGCAGTGTCGGGGACACTTCAATCAGTATACCAGGGGACGTGGCAGGACTTGACTAACCTCAAGCATCCGCAGCGTGACATCTTCCACAAAGACTACGTGTTTGGCTCGATCCAAACATCACGGGGTTGTCCGCTGGACTGCAACTTCTGCTCAGTCACGGGATTTAACGGACGGCGATACCGGCGGAGGCTACCGGCGGAGGTATTGGACGAATTGGAGACGATCCCTCAGCAACTGATCTTCTTTGTGGACGACAACATCATTGGCTACGGACGCCAGAACCGCGAACTGGCTCTCGAATTGTTTAAGGGCATGGTTGAGCGAGGAATCGAGAAGGATTGGTTTTGCCAAGCGTCCGTCAACATCGCGGACGACCCGGAAATACTCGAGTGGGCTGGCCGCGCCGGCTGCCGGCTGATCTTTCTGGGTATTGAGGCCGAGGACGTTGGTGCTTTGGGGGCCATCAACAAGCGTTTGAATCTCAAACGGGGCACGTCATCCTACGAGGCGACGTTTGACCGTATCCACGCGGCTGGCATCGCCGTGTTGGGTGCCTTCATCTTTGGAATTGACGGTGATACGCCCGAGACGCTGTACAGTCGGGCCGAATACATGATCAATAGTGGAGTCGATGTGATGCAGGCCACTGCCATCACACCGTTGCCGGGAACTCGGGTCTTCCAACAGATGAAAGAAGAAGGCCGCCTACTCAGAACGAACTTCCCCCACGACTGGGACCGGTACAATCTGACTGAGGTGGTATTTCAACCGACCAAGATGGGTGTGAATGAGTTGTCGCAAATCATGCGGGATTGTGTCCGACGAATCTGGGACATTCAAGTGTTGAAGGCCAAAGCCAAACGGACGCTCGAGGTGACGGGACGTTGGGAGACAACCCAGTTCGCCTGGAAGGCCAATCTCAGTTATCGAGACATCGCGTTTGCCGATTGCTATTCGTCTGACGACTTGGACAAATCAAAGGGGGCAGAACTATTTGTATAGAGTAGTAACGCGGTAGGGACCGGCGTCGCCGGCGGCCCCCCACAGATCCGTACGTGCAGGATCCGATAAGGGGACATTTAACAAATAAGTACAATGTCCCCTTTGGCCTCCTCCCCCTTTGGTCTCCTCCAAGGAACCTAACTCCAACTTGTCAAAGAGCTTTTCCGGCGGATGAGTTTCTTGACTCGACGGGAGAAAGCAACGGAAGTTTTCAACCAGCCATCACGGTCGAAATCCTCGCGTATCAATTCCACGCCGTCATGAGCACCAGATATTCGCCATACCCTTAACCTGTGGTGCATATCAGTGAGTACGAGCCAACGATCGTCGGGAGAGAATTCCATGTCACAAGGAACGTCGCGGCCGTCTGGCCCCACTGCACCAGCTGTGGCTGTCAACGGGAACTGCTGCCCCAGCGCAAACTTGACCTCAGAGCCATCTGGATCATCGGAGGCATCCGTGTTCGACAACGGTAGCTGCTGACCAACTGCCCACAGGCGAAGTTGCTGATCGATCCCGTACGATGCGAATCGCCGGGCATCTCTCGATACGGCGACGCAACGAACCGGTGCCCCATGATGAACTGTTACCTCGTTGGCGGCCAACACTACGGTTAACTGGCATAGGGCGACGGACAACAGTTTCACGACACAACTCCATGCCTTTTTGAGGGGTTTGCACGTGTGAACAGTGACCGAGGGCCTTTTTCTTTCTTTTGTCATCACGGAATGGCACTTGTGGTCAGACGTACGCCACGTCACTCGTTCAACGCCTCAGAGGGTTGTCGGGGGGCGGTCAAAGGGGACATTCTGCTTTTTTAAGGGCGGAGATTTACAACGACGGTCCAAGCACCTTTTGGTCCAGCGCGTGGGGTCCACTTCAACGCTGGCACGGCGGTACGCCTCTGCGGAAGCAGTTTGTGGAATAGGATTTGCGATGTTGTTTAGCCTCCTATCCGCTCACCGCAGTTAGTCGCGTCCAGAACTGCCGGAGATGAGCTACGCTCACGGCTGGTAGCGAGTGAGCACTGTATGCAGAGCGATTGTAGAGCTCCGCCAGCCGTATTGCATCCTGCGAGATCGGCGCTGCTGCTTGCCCGACGAGCGAGGCGAATTCGTGGGGAGTCTGCTCGGGACCGCGGCCGAAACCTCGCTCGCGCGCCCACGCTTCGAAAGCCTCAAAGCTGTAGGCGACGAGCTGCTCGACGGAAAGTCTCGCATGTAAGTCCGTTTGGAACGGATTCGGGAAGTCGGAGAAAGGACGGGGCGGCGTGCCAGTATCGATCGTGTCGGTGGCGACTTCCTCGGCTTCTTCGACGGTTCCACCGAATAACCGCGCCCAGAACTCTTTCATCGCTTGAATGAAGTTGCGAATGGCTTCGCGAACTTGTTCCCAATATCGCCAGACAAACCAGCCGACGATCAGAATCGCAATCAGCCAGTACAGCAACTTCATCAGAGTGCCGATGCCGCCGCCGATCTTCGCAGGATCGAATCGGGACTTCGACTTCCGCTGAGACTTTTTCTGCTCTGTCTGCTTTCTGGACTGGCTGTCGTCCTGCTGTTGCTTAGTCTCAGATTGTTCTCGCTTGCTCGATTCGCGTTTCTCGTCGGATGATTCCTGCTTCTGCTGCTTCGATTCCGACTGTTCCTTGTTCTGCTCGCCCTTTGATTGCTCCTGCTCCTTGCCGCCAGATTGCTTCTTTTGTTTGCCCTTCGACTGCTCCTGCTTGCTCTTACCCGACTGCTCGTCCTGTTTGCCTTTTGACTGGTCTTGCTCGCTTTTACCTGACTGTTTGTCTTGTTTGCCCTGCGACTTCTCGCCGCTCTTTCCGTCTTTGGACTGGTCTTGTTTCTTCCCCGATCCTTGCTTCTCGCCTTGTTGATCGGACTTCTTTTTTCCTCCCTCCTCCTCGCCATCCTCTCCTTTCTCTCCGCCTTCCTGTTTGTCGCCGGTCTGGTCCGACTGCTGTTTCGCGTCGTCACGCTTTACCTGACGCTTTGCGTCTTCACCCTCCGGCCCGTCGTTGCCGAAGCCGTACTTGTTTGGTTTCAAGTCGGTTGGCGATTTGGCGAATGCGGGGATATGCGTTACAGAGTATTCTGCGTTCCTCCGGGGCAACAACATGCAGAACAACAGTAACGCCACAATCATCGCAGCTCCGATGCCTAACCAGGCTCCTGCCATCTGTGATGGCATCTCCAGGCGGCGCTGCCGCAGATATCGCCGGAGGCCCAGGAAGCTGGTGGTTACCAGCAAACCCAACGCAGCGGCAACGTAAACGACAAGCAGCTTAAAAACGAACCGCCGCCCAGACAGGTCTTGATTGAATATGAACCCCTGCCCAATGCCGAAGATTGGAAGTGCGGCCATCGAAAAATAGACGACCCACACGCCTGGCGCATGTTTCTTCTTGCGAGCTTCGACAAAACGCTGCCAGAGACCCTTTGGTGGTGGTTTCGGTTGAGCGCCTTCACTTCCTGACGTCGCTTCCATGTCGAGGTGTGAATTCGATACACGGTCAGCCTCGTCGTCCATCCCCATCGTTTGCAACAGGCCTTCGCCCGAGGCATCTTCCTGGTAATCGATCACGGTACAATCCCACGTAAGCTTGTTGGAGCACCAGAGAATAACGCCGATCAGCCCGATGTTGATCACTAAACTCAGCCGATCGAAGAAGCCGGAATAATCGACGAACTTGTTCAACACCAGCAATACCGCGACTGAAAGAACAAGCGAGAATCCCAACGCTCGCTCGCGACCTTCTTCGATCGAGATCCGCCCGATCAGCACCGCTGCAAACACAAACAAGGCGAAGACGTACTGCATGCGAGCTTGGTATTGTCCTTGATAGAACAGTTCAATCAGAAACAAGACCAAGCTGCCAACCAGCGCGATGATCAGCGCAGGGCTGATCGCGATGACCATATAGTCCGCAAGCGTCTGGCGTGGTCGGTGCTTGGCCATGAGTTAGCCCAAGATGAACTTCCGGCAAACGGACACGATGGATGCTTCGTCCCTCAACTGCTGGACGTCGATGCCTTCGGCGATCAAGGGTCCTGCTGCTTCGGCAAACTGGTATTCTTCATAAAGGTTGAGAATGGCGGTCACGGCATAGCCTTGACGTTTCAGGTTGCCGAGCGTGACGGCCGTCTCCGGGGTCGCCTTTGGCAGAATTGCGATCACGGTGGCATCTCGCGGTAACTCGCTCATCGTTTCGCCAATCAGTTGAGGCAGCGTAAGGCCGTCGGTCAATTCTACGCGGGCGAGCGTTTCAAGGATCTGCATCAGTTGCTCAGCCCCGCGCCGCGTCTCGACGACAACGGGCTGCAGCCGATCGCTAGCGTCCCGCATGCTGCCCGACTCCTTAGCAGCGTCACGTGACCGAATGTCGTGGTCCCAACCTTCCTGGCGAATCCGATCAGCGACGTCACGGCCGTTAGTAATCAAACCAATCTGCTGTCCCATCTCATAGACAGCATTGGCGATCGAGGCGGCGGCCGTCACGGCCAACTCGCTGCGCATCGGTTCGTGCTCTTTGGCGTGTGATGATTGATGGTATTCCAGCAAGATCGTCGCTCCGGCAACCGTCGAAGGCTCGTACACCTTGCTGTGCAAAGTCCCGGTACGGGCCGTCGCTCGCCAGTTGACACGGTTGAGTGGGTCGCCTGCTTCATATGGCCGCACGCCCGCGATGCGCGTCGGATCTTCGAACAGCCGATACGTCATTTTGACTTCGCCGATCGGCCGCTTCGAGCTGACGTCATATCCTTGCAGCGGAATGACTTGTGGGAGCACGAGCAGGAAGTGCGGCTTCGTCGCGACTCGGTAGCGACGATGCAGACCGAATAGGTCGCCAGTCTCTAGCACCAACGGACCCAACTGGTAATAACCCCGCCGGTTGCATCGCAACTGATACGTTAGCAACTGCTTGCCACCGCCCTTGAGCATGGCCAACTGAGCGCGACGCCCCTCCACGCCAAGGTTCGGCGGGTTGTGAATCAAGGCTCGTCGCGGAAGGAGTTCTTCAACGAGACACCAGGGGATCGGAAGCTTTCCACGGTTATGCACGTTGACGACGACCGCTACCGAGTCGCCGACATCGGCGGTCAGACGGTTGCACTCGCGATCCGCCGTCAAACTTTCCGCCCAGTTCTTCGTCACGTAGCGGCTGACCAGCAAGACACCGAGCAATGCGTACATCGCATACGCCAGCAATCCCAGATCGAAGATCAGGGACACCAGCAGGATCAAGGCTGCTCCGACAAGCCAGTTCATGGGAATCACTAGGTAGTAGAGTAGTTAGTCGGTGGTAGTTATGCCGTGGTCGGTGAGAATCTGAGCATTCCGTTTAACCGCAAGCCGTCCCTGAAAGAGTTTGAACTTGAGGACGGTCTCCGGACTTTTTAAC
>PBSM01000117.1 GCA_002726245.1 Planctomycetaceae bacterium
CATTGGCGAGCATCTTTTGCTACGCCGCATTCACAGGAGAATCGTTTTACTTTCTTGCTCGCTCTTTCATAGTATCGGAGGCGTCCGCGTCCTCGCGTCAAACGCACGCCTCCGGCTTGCGGTTAAACGAAGACTCGCATGAGCTTATGCATGCTATCAAGCCTAAAAGTGGCGCTGTCCAATTAGGAGCCCCGGGGACGCTTGACCTACGCTTCCAACTCGGTTGTGAAGCATGCTGCAGCTCGTGCCGCGCGAACCGGTCTCTCTCGGCGAGAGAGACCTACTGCGAGGATCAGCCCGCGATGACGTCCCAGTCGATCGGTTGCGCAAGATCGATCCTCGGTACTGGCGAAGTAATTGCCTCGACGTACTTCTGAGCAGCGCCCGTATTGAAGATCACGACTTGCTCGTCGGGCTTCAGCCAACCGTTGGCTGTCAGTTTCTCGATGGCTCCCACGCATGCGGCTGCCTCCGGGCACACGGAAATCCCTTCCTGAGAGATCGCGAGTTCAAGCCACTCTCGGATTCGTGCCTCCTCGACGGCGACAGCACAACCACCGCTTTCACGCACCGCGTCGAGAATCATGAAGTCACCGACGGCCGCCGGCACTCGAATACCTCGAGCGATCGTGTCAGCCCCGACATGAGGCTCCGCGAATCGTTCACCGGTTTCAAACGCTCGCACAATCGGACAGCAACCCTCTGATTGGACAGAAACCATCCGAGGCAGCTTGTCGCTTTCAAGCCATCCCATCTTGGCCAACTCGTCGAACGCCTTCCACATCCCAATCAATCCAGTCCCGCCTCCCGTCGGATAGAGAATGACATCCGGTAGCTTCCAACCGCATTGCTCAGCAAGTTCCAAGCCCATCGTCTTCTTCCCTTCAATCCGATAGGGCTCCTTTAACGTCGAAAGATCGAACCAACCCATCCGTTCCCTCCCGTCACGAACGATCTTTCCGCAGTCCGTAATCAGCCCATTCGCAACAAAAGTCTTGGCACCACCGAGCACGCATTCGTACTGATTGATAATTGGAGTATCTTCCGGCATGAAGACATAAACCTCCATCCCGGCCCGTGCCCCATAAGCCGCTGCGGCACCACCGGCGTTCCCAGCCGAAGGCAACGCAATTCGCTTCACCCCAAAGTGAGCTGCCATCGTCACCGCCATGGCCATCCCGCGGCTTTTGAAGCTGCCTGTGGGAAGCTGCGACTCGTCTTTGATCCACAGATCTGACAAGCCGAGCGTTTCTCCTAACCGCCGACACGGAAGCAGAGGGCTCATACCCTCGCCGAACGAAATCAGGTCCTGCTGCTCGTTGACGGGCAGTAATTCTCGATATCGCCAGAGGGTCGGTTCCCGATCTCCCAGCTTGTCTTTCGCCAACGACGACGCGATCGCTTCCAGATCGTAACGGACCCACAGCGGCCGGTCCTTGTGAAGGGTTTGCAGAGTGTCAGATGGCAGGTGAGTGCCGTCGATGGCGGCTTCAAGGTGAGTAACGAAGGAGGGCATCTTCCTGTGCTCCCGGAGGTTATGTGGTGCGCAGTCCCGAACGACGCGGCAACGCTCAACCGCGATTCTAACGGGTTCTTCACTCGCCGGGGAAACGGGGTATGAGTGTGGTTAGGATCGTTCGATCAATAAGTGGCGTAAGCTTCCAGCTTGCGAACCCGCATTATCGCAAGCTGAAAGCTTACGCCACGGAAAACCGGACAGTTATTTCCAGAACGATTCTTAGTCGCTTGAGACTGCTTGGGCTACAATGACGATTGTTGATCCACGAACTCACGGAGTAGAGCATGTCTCAATACTGGAAGTGCCACGGCACCTTCGCCGCGATGTTGGTGATTGCGTCGGCTGTTGCAGCGAAAGGCGCCGATCCACAAGCCGCCTCGAAAGACCAGACACTGAGCGTCGAGCAGATCGTCGAACTCGTAAGGCCGTCGCTCGTCACGATTTCGACGTCCGGTCGCGAAAGCCGGGAGCACGGTCTGGGGACTGGCTTCGTTGTCTCCGAAGACGGACTGATCGCAACAAATCTGCATGTTATCGGCGAAGGACGCGAGTTCTCGGTCGAGCTGGCGGACGGAACGGACTTGAAGGTCGTGTCGGTTCATGCCTCGGATCGTCACCGGGATCTCGCCATCATCAAAGTCGCTCCCGGCGACAAAGTGTTGAAGCCCCTGGCGGTAAGTGACAGTAACAAGCTTGAGCAAGGCCAGCCGATCGTTGTCATGGGCAATCCACTTGGCTTCAAGCAGAGCGTCGTTAGCGGCGTCGTTTCAGCGATCCGCGAAATCGAAGGCCAGGAGATGTTGCAGTTGGCCATTCCGATCGAACGTGGCAATAGCGGTGGGCCGGTCGTCGATCGTACGGGACTTGTGCATGGCATCGTCAACATGAAGTCGCTGCGTGAAGAAAGCGTCGGTTTTGCCGTGGACATCAAGCATTTGCGATCCTTGCTCGACAAACCCAATCCCATTGCCTTGTCGCGGTGGGCTACGATCGGAGCGCTCGACGAAAGTCAATGGACTCCACTCCTCGGGGCTCGTTGGCGGCAACGTGCGGGGAAGATCCTCGTGACGGAGCAAGGCACTGGGTTCGGCGGCCGGTCGCTTTGCATCTCCAAGGTCAAACCGCCCGAAATTCCGTTCGAGTTGGCGGTGACTGTTAAGCTGAATGACGAATCTGGGGCGGCCGGACTGATCTTTCATTCCGACAGTGGCCACAAGCATTACGGGTTCTATCCTACCGGCGGCAAGCTCCGCCTGACGTGCTTCCAAGGGCCGACGGTTTTTACGTGGAAGATATTGAAAGACGTCGCTACCGAACACTACCGGCCGGGCGAGTGGAATCGCCTGAAGGTGCGGATCGAGAAGGATGGCATCAAGTGCTTTGTGAATGATCAGCTTGCAATCGAGTCGGCGGACGGTACTTACACGTCTGGCCAGGTGGGACTCGCCAAGTTTCGCCATACCGAGGCGGACTTCAAGCACTTCCAAGCGGCTAAGGAGATTGCATCCACCGATCTTAGCGAAGAGGAGGTGGACCGGTTAACCGGCTTAGTCAGCGACTTGCCGCAGCTACTGGAGGTGAAGCCAGGGTTGGTCGCTGCCTTAGCCGACAGTCGCGAGGCATCGGGAGATCTATTGGAGCGACGCGCCGCGGCGCTAGAGCGGCAAGCGAAAGAGTTGCGGAAGGTCGCGGCCGACGTGCACGCGAAAGGAGTCGTCGCGGATCTGATTCATCTGGTGAAGGATGGCGACGACTTCGACTTGATGCGAGGAGCACTGTTGCTGGCCAAGCTTGATGAACGCGATATTGATATCGAGGGCTATCTCGAACAGGTCGATCGGATGGCGCGCGAGATCACGGCAAAGCTTCCTAAGGACGCAGGCGAAACACAAAAACGCGACGCGCTTGCGAAGTACCTGTTTGAAGAGAACGGGTTCCACGGCAGCCGGTCCGCGGAGTACTATCATCGCGCCAACAGCTACATGAACCGGGTGATCGATGATCGCGAGGCGATTCCCGTCACGCTGTCTGTCCTGTACATGGAGCTTGGTCGCCGAATTGGCCTGAAGATCGAAGGCGTGGGCATGCCAAGCCATTTCATCGTCCGACACGTCCCAGCCGAGGGAGAGCCGCAACTGCTAGACGTCTTTGAGCGAGCGGCATTGCTGTCGCGCGATGATGCTGCGGCAATCGTTTTGCGATTCACTGGCAGAGAGCTCGCTGATTCCGACTTGGAGGTCTCGCCGAATCGCCGGATTCTCTTGCGAATGATTGCTAATCTTTGGGGGCTGGCGAGATCGGAAACCGACGGCGAAGCGATGCTGAGGTACGCGGAGGCGAGGGTGGCGATCGACCCCACAGAACCAGCCTATCGAGATGAACGTGCTCAATTGCGGGCCTTCGGTGGTCGGCTCGCGGCGGCCGTTGAAGACCTCGACTGGTTGCTGGAACGGCGGCCAGAAGGACTGGACGTCGATCGTATCCATCAGATGCGGTCCGCGATCCTCGAACGATTGCCTTGAGCGTCGGTGATGGTTGAGTCTGACAGCAAGAAACCGACGCGTGACCGGTCCTTAGTCATCACGTTGCGCGCTTTGGGCGCGTTTGACATGTTGGCGTTCGTAGCCGTCCTGATGCCTCGCGCGTGGATCGCCTTCACGCATGAGTCCATTGGACTGGGCGACTTTCCCTAGGCACAGATCGCCAGTTACTTGGCTAGGTTATATGGGTTCTATGGCGTGCTGTTGTGGTATTTGGCTCGCGATGTCGAGCGGTACCGCCAACTGATTACTTTCTTCGCGCGGATGGCGATTGCCTTCGGAGCGATCCTGCTGGCGATTGATTGCTTCGAAGGCATGCCGCTGTGGTGGACGCTTATCGAAGGACCCGCCTTCGCAGTGGCTGGGATCGCGATCATGCTGGTGCGATGCTGTTGTCACCGCAGTTAGGGGCAAAGTGTTTGGAACGAAGAGAGAACGACAATTTGCTGAGGTCTTCAACTACTCCACACCGCCTCGTTCCCGCCAGGCGAAACGGAAAAGGTTCCGTGCATCGACGTATCTCGCCCCGCTCGACTGTGCCCCGAGCACAATAACGATCAATTCCTCATCGCCGCGTCGTTCGCAAGACACCAAACACGCTCCGGCCGCGCGCGTCGTACCTGTCTTAACACCAACATAGCCCTCGGTGGAGAGCAGTTTATTCGTGTTCACCCACTTCACGTTTCGCACATATCCACCCGCCCCAATGACGGTGCAACCTCGCTGCTTGGTACCGACGTAGTCACGAAAGTCAGGAAGTTTCATGCTCGCGCTCGCTAAACGCAGCAGATCACTGGCCGACGATTGATGTCCTGCCGCCGTTAGGCCATGCGGATTTTCGAAATGAGTTAGTTTCATACCTACTCTCTCGGCAGTGCGATTCATCTCGGCAATGAAGTGATCTAGTGGATCGATGTCTTCGGAATCTTCCTTCGACTTCGATAGCCGACGTCCGAAATGCTCGGCCAGCGCGACCGAGGCGTCGTTGCCGGATGGCAAAAGCAATCCGTACAGCAGTTCACGCACGGGCAATCGCTCACCAACTCGGATGCCCGCCGTAGAGCCGGGCGTGTCGTCCGCACGCTGCGAGAAAATGACGGTTTCGTCCAGGACACTCGCGTCGCGCTCAGCCAGCGTAAAAACGATGTAAGCGGTCATGATCTTTGTTGTGCTCGCGATGTCCAACTGCGAGTCGGCATCATGTTGCCACAGCGGATCACCTGTCGCAGCATCACCGATGGCCCAAGCCTTGCAGGTTACGTGTGGTGGCCCATCCAGTTCGCCCGGCGGCGTCTTTTCAATCGTCTGGGTGTTAACGACGTCGGGCGATGAAACCGGATCGTCCTGCATCTGAAGCGGGCCTAGCGACTCCCAAGTGCTCTTGGTCATAACACCGGTTTGCTTCAAGTCATTGGCTGCTTGAAACCTGATGACGGCAGCCTCGGTGACTGGACCGAAGTCGCCATCTATATCGAGCATTGGGGAGGGAGTCAGCCGCTTGTTCAATGTTCGCTGCAACGCTTCCACAAGCTCGCCCGACGAACCCTGACGTAGTTCCGTGACCAGTGGCCGGACGTCAGTGTTACCCGCAGGATTGAAGTGATCGTAGGCTGTCTTCGCGATACGCGCGCACAGCTGTTCGGCAGCGTTGTCCTTGCCCCAAGAACGATCTTGGTTGTTCGCTGTTAGGACACAAATCGCGATTGGCCCCGAAGGCGAATAGATAATGCCAGCGTCGCATCGCACTCGCGAGACAGCTCCGCCTTTGTGAGCGATCTCTGTTCCAGTCGGAAGCATCGCTGCGAGCTTACGGCGGTCGTCGCAATGCAGTAGGTGGTCGAGCATTGCGTCAGACGCTTCGGCTGTGATTAGCCTCCTCTTGTGAAGGAGTTCGTAGAGGCGTACTGCCTCGATGGCCGTTGTCGAGCCCAGCCCGTACTTACTACTACGTTGGGGATATAGAGAAGTGTCTCGGCGAAACACCTTGGCGTGGATCTTGGTGTCCAGAAACCCAAGAGTTTGCATCGTATCCGCCGTGCTCTTCAAACCGATCCGATCCAAGACCAAGTTCGTCGCCGTGTTGTCCGAATAGACGATCATCAGCCGAATCGCATCTCGAAGAGAAAGCCTTGCCCCGCTGGAAAAGTGATTTGTCAGAATCCCCGAGCCGGGAACCCTGTCCTCGTCACGAAGCTCGATCATTGAATCAAGGTCCGCTTCGCCAGTCGTACTCTGTCGATAAGCCTCGACCATCACCGGAAACTTGATCAGGCTCGCCGTTGGCATGACTTTGCCGCCGTCATGCTGAAAGGCTTCACCCGTCTCAAGATGCCTGATTGCTACCGCAACGTCGCCTTCGTGGTTGGCGATCAGAGGCCGGAGTCGGCCAGCGAGTTCTTCTGCACAGTGGCCGAAGGAAACGCTGCATAACGTGAGCGCAAAGGCCAAGAGAGAAAGGGCCATTCGTGGATCCTTGTTACTTGAGATGTCGATACCTAGAATGAACGAACAGGGTTTGCCAAAGGAAACTTCTCATCATGCTCAGCCGTTTCCATCGTAACAACGGTCGCTTTGCGGTGATACTCAGCCTGATCTTCGCGGGCGGCGTGCTGCCCAGACCTGCGAGCGGGCAGGAGCGACGTCCAAACAATCCTTTCGCCAAACAGTTCGGCGGAGGCGATCCGCAAGAGTTTTTCAAGAAGTTCTTCGGTGCAGAGACCGACGAGGATCGTGCCGCCGTCGAGAAAATGAAAGTCTCGACGCGTGAAGAGCGACGGATTGGTCAGTCGGCGGTGGATGCTTATCTGGCCGGTATGAAGCGACGAGCCAAGGTTACGGATCGGGGAAAGGATGTTGAGTACCTGCGGAAGCTAGTGACGACGCTACGGCCGATGATGAAGAATGCCGGCCGGTATCGCTCGATACGTGTTTTCCTTGTCGAGTCGGACGAGCCTGACGCGCGTTCCTTCCCCGGCGGGACGCTGATCTTCTTTCGCGGTATGCTCGACTTGGCTGAGAACGAGGCGGCGTTGGCGGGTGTTGTCGGTCACGAGCTGTCGCATCTGGATCATCAGCATCAGCTCTACGATGCTAAACGCATGAAACTCGCTCAACGAACCTTTACCGGTGGAAACGGTTTCTCACCCGAGGCGTTCTTTCGCGATGGCATGATGTTGGCGAAGAGCTTCAGCCGTCCGTTCAGGCCCGAAGAAGAATCAGAAGCGGATGCCGACGGAGTTCGTTGGGTGTACAAGGTCGGATACGATCCTCGTGAGATGGCAAAGCTGTTCCTGCGTATGGCCGAGCGAAGTCGTGAGGCACGAGGAGCGCCGGCCTTCTTTCGCACACATCCTTATCATGCCGATCGCTATGCGACAGCCATGGACCTGTACAACGAGCTTCAGAAGAAGACTCCGAAGAAGGAGTTGTACGTCGGCCGTGAGAACTTACGAGAACGCATTCCGAAATCGGAAAAGACGTTCTGAGCGGGCCTACTTCCCGTCCGACATATGCTCGCGGATCCAGTTCTCAAGCTCTTCCAGATCGACAGGTGGCAGTTCGGATAAGTCAGGCCGCAACTTCTGAGCGCCGCTCACGTAAACGTGCGTGATCTCTTGTTGCGTCTTCTCCGTGTTCCAAAGCGCCAGCACGCGGATACAGTGCGGTAGTGAACCAGGGACGCTGATTTCGTAAGAGCACAACAGCGGTACGTCCACCCAGCCGAGTTGCCGCGCCGCGAGAGCCGGAAACTCCGCGTCGAGGTCTTTTGTGACGGTGAAGGTCGCGCTCGCGACGTCTTCCGGGCGGATGTCGTTGTAACGAATCATCAACGCCACAAGCTTACGAGTCTCTTCCAAGATCGCATCTCGCGAATTGCAATCAACCGTCGTTGCGCCTCGAACACCGCGGCAATACATCCTCGTCCTTTCGATTAGTTCACAATTGGTTAACTTAGCGTCCCAGCGAATCTGGGCATAGAGTACGCGTCGGCCAGCCGCACGTCATCGGCCGTGCCACTGACAAAAGCCATCTCGATCCGGCAACACGATGGGCTTCGAAGCGATCGCGGCGGGGTCGGCATAGAAGTACGTAAGCGCCTGTCGCAGCTCGCCAGCGAGTGTCGTGCATCTCACCATCCGACGAACGTAGAGATCGTCGCCGGCCTGTTCGTATCCTTCGATTTTGTCCAGCGTCGCGAGTGTCGCGGACAAGTGGTCAGGCTCAACCTGCCACAGCTCGCCTAGCACGATGTCTTCGCCTTCGACGAGGGCAGGGTAGGGCCCAAGATCGCTGAGTTGTCCAGATACAGTACCCCACTCGATCGATAGAGGCTTGTGTGGCCAGCAGGTGTCGCGCACTTCCCCTCTCTTGAGCGTGCCGTAGACAAAAATGCGGTAGGCATCGGACATCCAAATGCTCCGCCGTCCAGTAGGTCATGCTTCAGCCTAGCGCGGCCAGCTGCAACCAATACAAACAGTCACGTTCTGCGTTTCATCTCGGCTGTCTCTTCAGTCCCGTAGGGACGACAGGTAGTAGCCGGGGGTTACCGCCCAGGGTTCCCACAGATCCGTACGTGCTCGCCTTAGGAATAGTCCTGGAACAAAATCCCTCTTTTCGAATTTGGCTGAATTGTCCATGATTCGTGATCTGACTCAAGGAGGAGATCATGGACGGCTATTCGGCGAAAGTGGAACATCAGATCTCACTTTCCGCACATCTCACCACCATTATCTTGGAATATTCGTGGGGCAGCAACTGTGTCATGAAGTGTAGTCGGTCTTGGGGATTCGCA
>PBSM01000118.1 GCA_002726245.1 Planctomycetaceae bacterium
ACCATGTCGTTTCTTAGGCATCTAAACAATCCTTTCCCGGCCGTCGGCCGGAGAGGATTCTCTCACTTAACATGGATCAAGTTTAGGGGAGGAGGTCAGGAGGAGGTCAGTACAAGGCTCAAGGCTTTACCAAGGGTGGATGTATTTGAAACGCCCCTTAGGCAGCGCGTAAGCTCCTTTGTTCCGGGGTGGTTTATCGCGCGAACGATTACAGCGACCGCATGGCCGCAATCAGCGCGGCGATTATCGCATGATGATTTTGGTGGGTGTGATACCGCCCGATTGATGGGAAGGGATCAGCAGGACAATCAGACAGCCAGCTAGGAAGCGCCCAGGCGGCCGTCTCTCGCGCATCGACACATCCCATCGCATGATCTATCATGAAGCGACGAAAGCCCTGTAGGAGCGATCCCATGGGGCTTTATTCATTGGGGAATCGGGGCGTGGCTTTCCCCAGCGATTAGGGCGATAATAGGTGTGTATTGGTGACGCTGATGGTTGTCCGTCGTCAACGGTAGCGTTCCTCGAAGACTCGCACCGCCGTTTGCACCGTCAGCATGGACGTACGGACGCGGTGTTCGAATGGCTGTCGCATGCCGGTCTCGACCGTGAATGCGGCACCGTACTCATTCGCTGCAAAGTCGGCGAGGTTCAAGCCTTCGCCACGTTGGCTGGGATCAAGCCAGAAGACGCCGGGCTGAAGCTTTGAGAAGAACGAGCCCGGCGAGTAGTCGTCGGGAGCCATCTTTGCGCCGGATGCCGCGACCGCGCGGGCGGCTTCGGCAGCCATGCGACGTTCCCAGCTTTCGTCCTCGTCGGTCCGCTGACGGCGGGCGGAAAACCAGAACGCGTCGCCGCCGTATTCGTGCAGATCGAATGTCAGCCCAGGCTTGATCTTGGCCATGAGCCCGCGAGTACAACGGACCTCGACCGGCGCCCACGATGTGTCGTGAAACCTATTGATGTGCAGGACTTCGCCGTCCGGCGTGACGACTTGTGTGTAGGCACGCTCGAACAAGCCGGAACCCGGAACGTCGTCGTAGCGAGACGGGAACCAGAGTCGGCGACCCTTGAGCGGTTCCAGAAACTCCGCACCCTTCTCAACCTTGCGATAAAGCCCGTGGTTGGCGTAACCGTACTCTCCGATCAGCACCAGCAGCTTGCCACCCGCATCAAGCAACACTTCACCCTTGTCGCGCAGCAACTCTTCCATCTGTTCCATGGACTCGATTTCGGGCTCATCGCCCAGGCTCAAGTTAAGTGCATACCGGTAGCCGTTTAGTCCAATCGGGTCGCGGCACGGAATCACGTAGACCTGATGTTCCGTTTCCAGCTTGTCGATCAATTCCACAGCGGCCGCGACGCCGGCCTGTTCGGTGGAATGACTCCCGGCGCTTATGAAGATGGCCGGCTTCTTGTCCCCGCCGGCTTTGATGCCGACAATCGGCGACTTGTCGGGGGCAAAACCCAACACGCGCAGCTTGTGTCCTCGTTTCTCAACAGTCTCCAGCAGGTCCGAATAACGATTGAATGGCCGAACGACTCGCCTTTCCGCGCTCTGGTCGTTCGCTGGCGGTTCAGCTCGCAGTCGCTGCGGAAGCACCAATCCACCACAAGCCAATCCGGCGCTTCCCAGGAAACCGCGACGTGACAGAGCGTTGTCGATGCAGCCTTGCCGCCCGTTGAAAACCGTCACTTATGTCTTCTCCTTTGGAAGTGGATCTTCATGGTGTGATCATTGGCAGAAGTTCGTCGGCGATCATGCGATGGCCTTTATCGTTGGGGAGGAAAGGAACGTAAGCTGAAGATCTTGTATGACCTCTCTTTTGTAATACCCCAGCCTAAACCCAAGTTGGTTCCCAACCTTTTCGATAAGGCTTCATCACCCAATTCTGAGCCGCTGCATGGTTCTTGATCTTGAGTGCCTTGGTGTCCCAAGCGAGCTCTTGTCCAGGAAAACGAATGCCGATCGTCCCTAGCAAGACAGTCTCCGTCAGTGGTCCGGCGTAATCGAAATGCGAAGTGGTTTCGCCGACTCCACGACACGCGTCAGCCCATTGGGTGTAGTGATCGACGCTTTCGATCACAGGTAATTCCTTCGTCGCGACTTTCTCTTCTGGGAAGACCTTCGGCATCGCCACATGCGGGATTACCAAGGAACCCTTTTCACCGACGAGTACCGAGCCTGCGCCGGGCAGTTTGTAACTAGCCGGAACGTCGCCTAGGTTCTCTCGTGGCGGCAACGCACCTGCGGCGTCATACCAAGTGACTGGAAGAGTTTGACCAAGCGTGTATTCAGTGCCAGGAAACTCGTAATACACTGTTGCTTGATCTGTCCACGACTCGGGAAACAACGTCGGTGCTTCGGCTTTGAGCTTGGTTGGAGAACCGAGTTTGAGCGATTTGAAAACTGGGTCCAAAATGTGGCATCCAAAATCGCCGAGTTGCCCAGTGCCGTAGGCTTGCCAGCCGCGCCAATTGAAGGGATGGTACATGCCAGTTTTGTAGGGGCGTTCCGGTGCGACGCCTTGCCACAGATCCCAACGCACGTTTGCGGGTACGGGATCATTGCCTGCGGGCCTCGCCAGATGCCTGGGCCAACGCGGACTACCACCTTGCCACGAATGGACTTCTTTCACCTTGCCGATCATGCCGGTGTGTACCATGTGCACTGCCGTTCGATATGCAGAGTGCGATTGAATTTGATTGCACATCTGAGTCACAGCCTTGTACTTCAATGCAGCTAGTTTCATTTGCCGCGCTTCGTGGACCGAGTGCGTGAGCGGCTTTTGACAGAACACGTGTTTCCCCAAATGCATCGCCGCCAAAGAAATCGGTGCGTGCATGAAGTCTGGTGTAGATACGAGAACACCTTGGATGTCATTCGACTCATCAAGCAGCTTCCGCCAGTCGGCGTACTGTCTCGCCGCACTGTACTTCTCGGCCGCTTGTCCCAGATGCTTGGCTGAGCTGTCGATATCGCAGAGCGCGATGACTTCGACTTCGGGACTTGCCGCTACGCCATTCAAGTCACTCCAACCTTTACCGCCCGTTCCGATACTGGCGATTCCTAAGCGACTGTTCGCTCCAAAGACTCGCGAATACTGAAGCACAGGGAGAGCGATCGCTGTACCAGCGATTGCCATCGACTTAATGAATGAACGGCGATTCTGCGTTGTAACCATGGTGGGATTCCGTTGTGAGGTTAGGTGGGATGCCGGAGTAGTGTTGATTCTAACCAGATTGAAGTCGTCCGTCGTGGCATTTCAAGAATATGCTTTCGTCAGGTTGCTTCGGTCCGCCATGGCGCTAGTCTCGTGCCTTGAGGTACTCGAGCAGGTTGGCCATCTGCTGGATCGTGATCTCCTTTTCCACGCCTTCGGGCATCAGCGACTTGCCACTGGCGCGGATCATCTCGATGTCGTTGCGGGCGATGACTTGCTGCTTGTTCTCAGCCTGATTGAGGACCACAGCATCGACTGTTTCCGAGACCATCAGTCCATTGAAGATGCGGCCATCGACCAGGACGACGGAGTAGTCGGTGAATCGCGGCTCGACTTTGGCGTTGGGGTCGAGGATGTCGTAGAGCAGCGCTTCGCGCGATCGGTTGTGGACGTCGCTGATGTCGGGCCCCGCCTCGAACCCTTTGCCGTCAATCTTGTGGCACTTGGCGCAGATCCGCTCGAAGACTTTCAGACCGGATGCCGCGGAGGCGGTCATGGTCAACGCCGGGCGGTACTTCTGGGCTACTTCGCGTCGATTGGCGGAGACGGCGCCGCCGAACAGTCTGACGGAGAGCTCACGGATCTTCTCATTAGAGTTCTTTAGCAGCCGGACACGATGATCAAGGCTGACGACCGAGGGATTGATTTTGCCGTCGGCCATCAGCTCAAGCGCCTTTTGGATCGTTGCGCTGCGACGCCAGACCAGAGCGAGCGCCGGGCCGCGCACGGTCGGCCCGAGCGTCGGCCAGCGGTCAAGGACGATTGCCGCAGCGCCTTCGTTTCCGTTGCGGCGCATGGCGTCTACACAGGCAAGTTGAACGTCGAGGGGTTGGTTGTTGGCAAGAAGTTTCTCGAACGCCGCCGAAGCTTTGTTGAACGGCTGATAACCCAGTAACTCGATGGCCGCCAGGCGATCGACGACCGGCAGGTCGCAGTTGAGGGCCACATCGTGCGTTCGCTGGAGCAACTCTCGCACGTGCCCGACCGATTTGCTCAAGCGTTGGGGTGGACGGACCACTAGCGCGGGCAGGCTTGTCCGTCCCAGCGAACCACGATGCCGCGGCAACCCTGCCGCCAGCCCGCTGAGTGCAGCGGCCTGCCACCAGGCCCCGTTTTGATCGGTCGAAGCCAGGGTCTGCATAAGCGATGCCAGTTCGTCCTGGTCGCCGCGCGAACCGACAACGGTGGCCAGATCACGAATAAGCCCGATGCGAGCCGATTCGCCACGTTCGGCGAACGTGTCATGTTTCAGCAGCCCAGCGATGATGGCTGCGGAGCGTTTTTCCGCCGAGGTCAGAATGGCCGCCGAGCACCAGCGATCGTTGCCGTCGCGAAGTGCGATCGCCGTGAGGAGTTGTGCGCCACGAGCCTCATCTGTTTCTCCGAGCGCCAACGCTACCTGAAACCGGACGCGAATGTCGTCGTCGTTGGCGAGCTTGGCTAGCTTGTCGAATAGTCGTGGATGCTTTTTCGTTCTTCGTCCCAGCAACCGGACTGCATCGCGCCGGACAAGCGCGTCTTCGTCATCAAGGGCTCTGGTCACGTCATCGGGAGTCAATTCGGCGAGACCGTCCAGAGTCCAAATCGCGTGCAATCTCGTCAAAGCGGCGTCGCTGTTGGTGAGCAGTTCACGGAGAGCCGGCGCGGCCTGTTTCGACTGCCGTTCGATCAGCAGCCGTTGCCCGAGCTGTCGTCGCCAGCCGTTGGAGTCGGTTAGCTGACGGACAAGGTCTTCAATTGTCTGTGGTGGTTTGTACGGTTTTCGCGTCACTTTTTCGGGCACAATGCGGTAGATACGACCCCGGTCTTCACCAGCTCGCCAGTCGAGTTTCTTGGCGATCTCTTTGGGCAGGAACTTGGGATGCTCGACCCATAGCCGATACATGTCGGCCACGTAGAGTGCACCATCCGGTCCAGTGGCCAGACTTGCGGGCCGAAACCACGTGTCGCTCGACGCCAGGAAGTCGGCCTTGGGCCGAGCCCGCTCGGCAGTCAAGGCGACGCCGTCCGGCTTGATGATGGAACGCGTCACCAGGTGACCGATCGGTTCGCAGGCGAAGACGCTATGCTGAAACTCCTCGGCGAACAGGTCGCCCCGGTACGCCGTCACGCCGCAGGCCGATGTGTGAGTGCCCGCGTGCGAAAGGTAGTTGCTTTTCATCTCGACCAGCGGGTAGACGCGAGTGTCGCCGCCCGACGGGCCGACGTCATAATGGGCTCTCGGAATGACGGCGAACGGATTTCTATTGACGACCGATTGCGGCAGGATCGCCGTCATGATCGGATTGCGGTTCGTGCAGAAGAAGCGGTGTCCCCAGTTGTCGATAGTGTTACCGAACTGCCCGAGCCCGCTGGCCGGACCAAATTCTCGCGAGAGCGGATGAAAGCGGAATTCTGTTCGCGGCATGTCCAGCGGTCTGTCGGGAGACGTCGCCGACGTGATCTTGCCGGGGCCGTAGTTCAGGTAGATCCAGTTGTCGAGGCCCCACCGAGGGTTGCCGATCTGCATCTGAGGATGCGCCGGCACAAAACCGTCGAAGAAGACCTGGCGGACGTCTGCTTTGTCGTCGCCGTCACTGTCTTTGAGAAAGAGAATCTGCGTCTGCGCGCCGACAAGGATGCCGTCGTCAAATGGCAACAAGCTATGGGCGAAGTTCAACCGGTCTGCAAACACACGCCGACGGTCGGCGCGACCGTCTCCGTCGTTGTCTTCGACGAGCACAACTCTTGACAGGGGCGGTTCCCCCTCCGGCGGTCCAATCGGGTAGTCACCATATTCGACAACGAACATCCGGCCGCGTTGATCGAACGCGATTGCGACAGGATCCATCACGAGCGGTTCGGCGGCGAACAGTTCGACTTTGAGGCCGGGCTCGGTCTTCAGTTTCTTCAGCGATTCATCGGGCGACTGCGGCGGCGCGGTTTTCGCATCGGCCCAATGTCGACCACCGCGAAACGCTTCGATGGACTGCAGAGCGTCCTGCTGGGCTTCCGCGGAGGCGTCCGTCGAGACCGCGAGGAACGAGATACAGAATAAGAGGGTTGCCGATATCGATTTCATGGGAAGTTCTTTGTTCAACGGGAGGATGCAACTGTAATTCACTGTCCTAGTCTGCTTTCGTTATTCTCATCATCGAGAAATGACTGGCAGTTCGCCCTGTACCATTCCAAAGCCAGACTTCATCGCTTTTGAGAATATCAAACGGCCCTGTTCCCTTACTAGCCTTAGCGAACTCTAACGCTAGTGTGCCTTTATCGTCGCGGCGCTCCGCAAGAGCCGCGAGCAACCACACAGAGGGGCGAAAGCAGTGATCCCACAGGTTCGCAAGCCAACCGAACTACTGGTCCAAGAAAGGATCATCGCTGCGCCATCATGACCCACGCAACCGCCGTGAAGAGCGAAACGACCAGCCCGACCGTTGTCAGGCGGATCGTTTCTTCTTCTTTTTCTCCTTGTCGTCGTCCCGCTCTTCGTCGCTTTCAATCGGCAGCACTTTCACTTCCGGTTCTTCAGGCGGCAGCGCCCGCGCTCCGCAACTCCAGCAACGGTAGACGGGCGACGGCGTCTCAAGTCCCATAACGAAGGCCTCCTCGGGTCCGGTATCCGTTGACTCGAATCCCAGCAGCGTGACTGTTTCTACGTCCTCCGAGTCGCCCTCATCGTCGAATTGCAGCAGGGTGACCGTTTCCTCTTCTTCCTCATCGTCCAGAGGAGCCAACACGAGTCTTCGCTGGGACTCTTCCGCAGCGCGTCTCGCCTTGTTCTTCTCAATGATACTTTCAATGAGCCGTTTCACTCTCTCCGTCTTCTCCTCGGCTTCCTTCTACTCTGCTTCACGCCTCTGTCCGATCGCCTTCAGCAGCGTGCGAATTTTGTCGGCCTTGGCTGAATCGGCCACTGCCTGCTCCCATGCCTTCTGAGCTTCGCTTTTCTCCTTGTCGGCTTTGTCTATCGCGAGCAAGTTCGCCGAGAGTGAAGTAAGCACGCGCCGCATGCTTGCCGCCGGCGTCGAGGGTTGGAGTTGCATGACTTGGTCGGACAGTTTTTCCACGCTCTGACGTGTCGCGACGAAACCGTCTAGCTGCGCAACCGCACGATAGTCTGGAGTCTCGGCTACCTTCTTGAACTGTTCGGAGATTTTCCGTAAAACGTCGCCGTCGTCGGATGTCAGTTCTGTCTTCGCTGTGGTCAGTCGTGTCAATTCATCGGACTTGAGAAACTTCTTCCAACTCGCTCCGTTTGTTACAGCGTCCAGAGAACCAAGCAGTGACTAGGAACTAGCTTGCACCGCCCGTTTGCTAAGTTCGACCGGTTCGTTGGCATATTCGCGCAGTGCCGCGCGGATCGTTTGAAAGCCCCACAGCTGCGACACACCCTGATACTCCGAGTTCCCGGCGACCTCGTCGAAACGATCCGCTATCGCCGCCGTCTCGGCCCGCTTCTTGGCGTCGGGCGAAATCGACTTTCCGCACCAGAGTCCGCCGCCGAGTTCGTCGGTTTGCAGGTGCTTCTGCCAGCCCGCGCCGGTTTCGATGCGGTCAAAGGCTTCGTCGAGCGACTGCACCGCCTTGCGCAGTAAGGTCTGCTGCTCGTAGGGCGACAGACTCGCGACTTCGTCTCGCGAGGGCACACGGGGTTGAGGTTGTCGCGAGGGCGCACGGGGTTGATCCGGTCCACGGATCGTCCCTCTATCGGACCGATTGTCAGGCGGAACGACTCGCTCCGGCGGAAAGAGCATCCGCAGAATGTCTTCAGCCGTAGGACCTGGGGGGCGGTCGTCGTTCTGGTTGTTGATTTCTACTCGGTTGACGTGGCTGGTCGCGCCGCGACGGCGGAACTCCACGACCAACAAAAGATGGTCGTCAGCAGCGCGACGCAGACTATTCTTCGAGCAACTAACGTGTAACGAGATTCCCTAAACATATCGACTCTCCTTGTTTATCTACGACCGCGCTTAGCAGCCTGTTGATTTTCTCTGCAATCGCGCTATTCTTGTGGCAACACGAATGGAGGCGTTGCGATGAGTTTGGGACGACGATCTAGC
>PBSM01000119.1 GCA_002726245.1 Planctomycetaceae bacterium
AACATTGGCGAGCAACCTTTGCTACGCCGCATTCACAGGAGAATCGTTTTACTTTCTTGCTCGCTCTTTCATAGTATCGGAGGCGTGCGTTTGGCCACCAGCGAAACGCACGCCTCCGGCTTGCGGTTAAACATCAGGCTTCTCAAGTTTCCTCAGCTCGGAGAACTCGTCGAGCGTGACTGTTGTTAACTCACCGCTTTCGCGGCGCAACACGATCACGTCGCTGAACACTTTGTCGTCGAAGTTGCGATCGTGATGCAAGCTGTGCTGGCGGCGTTCCTTAGATACTACTTCGCCGACCGTCGTCGAATTCCACGAGCGAAATCCAACTTTCACCTCGTGTTGAATCTCAACACGATCCCCCGGTTCCAGCGATTGATAGACTTCCGATGTCTCTGGATAGGCCATCCGCTTCCTCTCATTTAATCCACTACCTTCGCGTCGATCCACGTCATCAAACTGCGAAGCCGTTTGCCGACGTGCTCAAGTTCATGATCGCGGTTGAGTCGGCGAGTCGCCTTGAACGCAGGAGCACCGGCACGGTTCTCCAGGATCCAATCGCGAGCGAATTCGCCCGTTTGGATCTCTTTCAAGATCTTTCGCATCTCCTGGCGAGTCTCTTCCGTTACGATTCGCGGCCCGCGCGTGTAATCTCCATACTCGGCTGTATTCGAAACGCTGTATCGCATGTAGCTGAGACCGCCTTGATAAAACAAATCGACAATCAACTTCAACTCGTGCATGCACTCGAAGTACGCCATCTCGGGTTGATAACCCGCTTCGACTAGCGTCTCGAACGCGACCTTCACTAGTTCGCTGACGCCGCCACACAAGACAACTTGCTCGCCGAACAGATCGGTTTCGGTCTCTTCGGCAAACGTCGTTTCGATCACGCCACCTCGAGTGCCACCGATACCTTTCGCATAGGCGAGACCAAGCTTCTTCGATTCGTCGGACGCACCCGCGCCGAGCGCGATCAAGCTGGGAACGCCGCCACCCTTCTCGAACTCGCTGCGAACCAGATGGCCCGGGCCCTTGGGAGCAACTAGCACGGCATCGACGCCGGCGGGAGCTTCGACTTGGCCGAAATGTACGTTGAATCCGTGCGAGCACATCAGGATGTTGCCTTCCGACAACTGCTCGCGGATCTGATTGCGATAAATGTCACCTTGCACTTCGTCGGGAAGCAGAATGTTGACCAGATCGCCGCGTTTCGTGGCTTCTTCGATCGTCAGTGGCTCGAAGCGGTGGCTGACCGCAAGATCGTAGTTCGCGCTTCCCGGACGCTGTCCGATGATGACATTGCAACCACTGTCGCGGAGGTTCTGAGCCTGAGCGTGGCCTTGCGATCCGTAACCGAGAATCGCAATTGTCTTGTCTTTCAGGAGTGACAGATCAGCATCGTTGTCGTAGTAAATCGTGGCAGGCATTCGTTTGTCTTTCTCACTTCACATATTTGCGGATAGTGCCGTCGCGCCGCGGTTTGTCAGAGGATTCGTCATCACTCTTACCTTGTCGGACCATGGCGATTCGACCGGTTCGTACTAACTCCGTGATTCCATAAGGGCGCATCCGTTCAATAAAGGCCTCGATCTTAGTTTCGCGGCCTGAGATCTCGATCATGACTTCGTTGTGGCCTACATCAACGATGCGTCCGCGAAAAACATCTACCAACTCGCGGATTTCGCTCCGTTGGCCTCCCGCTGATGCATTCACCTTGAGCAGCATCAGGTCGCGCTCGACATGATCTTGCGCGCTGATGTCATCGACTCGTATGACCGTCACGATTTTCTCAAGTTGCTTTCGGACTTGGTCCAGCACCTGATCGTCGCCAACGACAACGAAAGTCATACGTGATACATTCGCATCTTCCGTTTCGCCGACAGCCAGCGAGTCGATGTTGTAGCCACGTGAAGCCAGCATCCCGGAGATCTGCGAGAGCACACCCGGAACATTCTGCACAAGCGCGGACAAAACGTGACGCATCGCTTTACGTCGCTCCAATGGCCTCAAGGCAAACGAGTTATGATAGTTTGCTATAGATCGCTTCACAAGGGCCGTGACGCAGTTGCTATACTCCAGCGGGCTTGCGGTTAAACGAAATGCTCTCATCGGCCAGGGCATAGAATGACACTTACGAGAACGACAAAGTGCGTAAGCGAGGCGATTATCAAGCGAGAGAGTTTCCGGCTGCCATGGTGGCTTAGATATCTCACAGCATCCTGGGTCGGCGGCTGCGGGCCATTGCTCGCCTTGTTGGCGTTAATAGCCCTTTCGATTTACAGTTACTTTCAATCGAACAACTAGGACGGTCATCATGCGAACGCTTCTCACGAGCGCTCTTTCTGTCGGAGTAGTGATGGCAATGGTGGCGGCGGGATCGACCGCTGCCGAGCGTCCTAACATCCTCTTCTGCATTGCCGATGATGCGTCTTACCCACATATGGGTGCTTACGGAACGAAGTGGGTGAAGACGCCGGGGTTCGACCGTGTGGCCAAACAAGGTCTGCTGTTCACGCATGCGTATACACCTAATGCGAAATGTGCGCCGTCGCGGGCCTGCATCCTGACAGGACGGAACACCTGGCAACTGAAAGAAGCTTGCAACCACATCCCGTTCTTCCCGCCTGAGTTCAAGACCTATGCAGAGGCTCTCGTCGAAAGCGGTTACTTCGTCGGCAAGACGGCGAAAGGCTGGGCGCCTGGCGTCGCCAATGACCAAGACGGCAAGCGACGGCAGTTGACGGGCAAGCCGTTTGACAAGCGGAAGGCAAAGCCACCAGCGAAGGCGATCAATGCGACTGACTACGCGGCGAACTTCAGAGATTTCCTCGATGCGAAACCGAACGGCGAACCATTCTGCTTCTGGTATGGCTCTACCGAACCACACCGGCGGTATGAATACGGTGTTGGAGTCAACAAGGGTGGCAAGAAGTTAACGGATATCGACAAGGTTCCTGCTTTTTGGCCCGACAATGAAACGATCCGCAACGACATGCTCGACTATGCGTTCGAGATCGAGCACTTCGACAATCACCTTGTCCGCATGTTGGACGAGTTGGAGCGGCATGGACAACTCGATAATACGCTCGTTGTTGTCACAGCAGACAACGGCATGCCGTTTCCTCGAATCAAGGGACAGGAGTATGAGCTGTCGAACCACTTGCCTTTGGCGATCATGTGGGGGAAGGGAATCAAGAAGACGGGTCGTGTCATCGATGACTATGTCAGCTTCATCGACTTTGCCCCCACGTTCACCGAAGCCGCCGGTTTGGCTTGGGACGAGACAGGTATGCAGCCATCGCCCGGCAAGAGTCTGAGCGATATCTTTACGTCGGAGAAGGCAGGCCAAGTGAACCCGGATCGCGATCATGTGTTGATTGGCAAGGAACGCCACGACATTGGCAGGCCGAACGATTGGGGTTATCCCGTGCGTGGGATTGTCAAAGCCGGGATGTTGTACTTGCAGAACCACGAAGTTGCGCGTTGGCCGGCCGGCAACCCGGAGACGGGCTACTTGAACTGCGACGGCAGTCCGACGAAGACACAGATCCTCGATATGCGCCGCAACGGGAGCAATGAACAGTTTTGGCAGCTCGCGTTCGGGAAGCGGCCAAGTGAGGAGATGTTTGACGTTTCGAGTGATGTTGAATGTATGAAGAACATGGCGAGCGATCCTGGCTACGCCGAACTGAAGGGCCGCCTCAAGAAGCAACTCGAATCGGAATTGCGCGAGCAGGAAGATCCGCGGGTGCTCGGGAACGGCCACATTTTCGACGAGTACATCTATGCCAACAACGGCACGCGATCCTTCTACGAGCGATACATGAAGGGCGAAAAGATCAAAGCCGGCTGGGTCAATCCGACCGACTTTGAAGAGCAGCCTCTAAAGTAGCCATCACACTCCGCGTGATGAAAAGCGGCGTTAGAGCGAGGCTTCGTATGGTCGTAGGCCGTCACACACAGAAAGGCATCTCGACATACCGCTATCATCACGCGGAGCGTGATGGCTACTATCGCTAAACCTCTACCCATCGTTCATCCTCCGTCGCAGCTAAGATCGCCAGATTCACGCGCAGTGTCTGAACGGCCTCGTCAAGCGTGCAAGGTGGCAGCGCCGTACCCCTAACGACGTCCAAGAAGCTGGTAGCTTGATCGACAAACAAATCATCACGTTCCAAGGTGCCGATGGCTTCATCGGTCCAAGGCGTTTCTGGCTCGGTGACCCAGCGCCAGCGCTGCCGATGCATTTCGAACCGGATCGTGCCTCGTTCACAGACGATTGTGAATGTTGATTCGTTTCGTGCTTGATGCTGGTTAAGCGTGTACGAGCCGAGAATATCGGCATGCCGAGCGATCACGTTGACGGTATCTTCGACCTCGACGTCCTCAAGGACTTGGTGGGCGCAATCGGCCGCCACACGATCGATCGGCCCCAACAACCATTCGGCCGTGTTGATCATGTGCGTGAGCCCATCCTGGATCGCGCCACCACCTGTTGCTCGATCCTTATAGTAAATCTCGCGATAGGCCGGGCGATAGGTTGGGAAGTGTTGTCCAGTGTTGCAGGTCGCATGAACCGGTTTGCCGAAGCGACCTGAGTCGAGAGCTGCTTTTAACGCTTGGAATCCAGGATGACCGCGCATCACGTAGGCAACCATCGCGTGAACTTGCGTCGTCGCGATGGCGGTGCGAAGCTCTTCGACGTGATCCAGCGATGTGCTGAGAGGCTTTTCGATCAGCAGATGCTTGCCGCGCCCGGCTAACTCGATGGCCATCGGAATATGGAGATGAGCCGGTGTGCAGATGACTGCCGCCTCGAAATCGCTGTCGAGCGCTGCTTGCCAACCGGCGTAGGCAGCTTCGAGCCCATATCGAGCGGCCACTTCCTTGCGCAACGTGTCGTTAACTTCGCAGATGGAGACATTTGCACGGTCAGTGCTTTGAAAGCAGCGCGCATGGCGTTCGCCAATCGAACCGACACCGATAACGAGGACGCCTGTTTTGGAAGTCATCGCGACTGCGTTGCCAGTTGATTCTCAAAACTAAAGCCAAGCTTGGCGAAACGGCTCTGAATCTCTTCGAGGCCTTGCTTGACAAGCAAGATGTCCGCGCCGTGGCAAACAAATCTTGCGCCCTGCGCGAGTAATCCAGTGGCGTGCTCGGGTGTGAAGCCGATCGTTCCCCAATGCTTTCCGGCGGCTTTTGCTGCGGCAGCGATCTTCGCGGTCGCTTCCTTGATCAGCGCGTGATCGAATTGGCCGGGAATGCCGCTGAGGATGCTGAGGTCGCCGGGTCCGAGGAACAGAACGTCAACGCCTTCCACCGCCGCAATCGCGTCTGCATGCTCGACGGCCTCCGGGCTCTCAATCTGTATCACCACGAACGTCTCTTCGTTGGCTTGTCGCAAGTACTCCGGCAAAGGCATCGAGCAGTAAGGCATATCGGGGTTGCCTCCATCAATCCCCCGAGTCCCTAATGGAGCGAACTTCGACCAGCGCACGACTTCGGCAGCTTCCTCAGCGTTCTCACAACGCGGGTACATGATCCCCGCGGCACCTGCTTCCAGGATGCGTCCCATTCGCATGTACTCGCCCTTGGCCGGGCGAACCATGACGTCCGACGAGCCGACTCGCGAGGCCCGCAACAGCCCGTTTGCCGTCTCGACGCTGTGCGCGTGGTGTTCCAAATCCATCCAGATTCCGTCGAAACCCATCAGGCTGGCCAACTCATAGACGGACGGATCGGTGAAGTGCAACGAAGTGATCAACGCTGGCTTATCTTCACGCAACTTGGCTTTGACGCGGCTCTTTCGCATGGACGGCTCCGGCGCGGATAGAGAATCAGGTTCAAGGTAATGGGAAGGCGACAATGTGACGCGTCGCTGCACGAGATCAACTCAACAATTCGAGTACCCGCTCGGTATCGGCAAGACTCTGAAGTAAGACGTCCGGCTTGGCGTCGGACAGCTCTTCAGCCGTGTGCCCGCCCGTCGAAACAGCGATGACCTTGGCGTCGATCGCGCGAGCGCACGCAACGTCCAACGGCGTGTCGCCGATCACCCAGACATGCTCAAGCTTGCCATTTCCGTTCAAATATTGTTCGGCTTCCTGCAACGCGGCTTTCGCGACGTCATTTCGATGGCGATGCTCGTCGCCAAAGCCGCCGAAGGCAAAGTGTTCATTCAACTCGTAGTGTGACAGCTTGATGCGAGCACCGCGATCGGTGTTCCCGGTAAGCAAGCCGACGGCGACTTGGCTCAACTTGCTTAGCTCTTCAAGCAACGTTGCGACTCCGTCAAGGACACGTCCGTCGCGGTCAGCAAGGTGGAACGGCAGTCGCTCCAGATAGCCATTGCGCAGCTTTGTCCAATTCGTTTCTGAATCTTCGATTTGGTGTTCGCGAAAGAGATTGCTGCCGATGCCCCGATCCGTCCGTCCGGCGAAGGGAACGTCAGCCGCCTCGACGACGTTGAAGGCGTTGCGGAAAGCTTCCCGCAATGCAGCGCCGCCTGCACCACCAGTACTAATCAGGGTCCCGTCAATATCAAAGAGCAACACACGCATGCCACGATTGTAGCCATCGACGACGTGATGCGTCGAGCGGAGGTTCCGCAAAGGCAGATGCGAAGAAAAAACGAAGGAGTTGTTTGACTCCACTCCAAAACTGACCTATTTCTTTTAATGGCCACTTAACGTGGTTAACACATCGACAGCCGGCGGCACTCAGTTCGCCAAGCTCGATAATGGCAAACCGGTCGTGAGATCGGGGCGCAAAGCCATGGGTCTCGTTCGAGATCGCCAGGCTGCCGAAAGATTGGATCTCCACGACTTTTCTGGGAGAACTGAGATGCAAGTCAACGCCGCGTCAAGCTTCGCCAGCTATCAGCAGGCTTCTCGTTCGGGATCTTCCGGCGAGTCAGGCAAATCGGCGAAGGCTGCGAACGAACCCACCGGCAAGCGAAGTGCGACGAAGGTCGCCGCCAACAAGCAGCACGCTTTTTGCGCGGCGGACGTCAAAGCCGGCGAAAGTAAAGCAGGGAACTTCTCCGCGCTCGCTTGACGAGTCGCGCATTCGATTTTCGAATTCGATTCACCGGGCAGATGAATCCGATTCGCCGTGAGGTTCAACGGGGCAGTGAACTTCATTCGGGGCAGGAGCAAAGGGATGCCTTGGGCAGAGGCGTCCCTTTCGCTTTCTTTCCTCTCCTGGAGGGAGCGGGAGACAGGCCCGAAGAATCTAATTGAACGATCGCAACAGACGCCGGCCCTTGTAGATGCAGATCGCCTCTGGAGAGCGAATCGGTCGCTCCGGATTCCGGTTCGCGAACCAGAGCGATTCGTGGCCATCCGTCACGGCGATTCCGGAATGACCTTCGCGAGTGGCTCTTGCAACCAGCACCTTGTCGCCAAGGAAAACGCCCAGCGTCATTGGTTGAATCGCGTCGAAGTGATCATCCCGCAAACGGCGTTCAAGTTTCGAAACATCAACGCGTTGTTGCTCGGTCAGCTCGTTAACGTCCAACTCATAGATGTCTTCGTGCTCGGCCTGCCAGCCCGCGAAAGCAGCATAGATATCACCGGGAGGCAAGTCTTGCAGATCTGCCGCGAAGGCATGTGTCGCCGGGCCCGCGATACCGATGTTGCTGTACTGCGACTCGCCGACTTGATACGTGAAACGCAGCAAGAAGCAATCGATCGGCTCGTCATAGCCCGGCCAATACTGATTCCGCGAATCGATTAACTCCAACTGAGTCGGTGGGATTCCCATCTGCGAAGGCTGCGCAAGCCACAACGTCAATTCCGACTCGGCCCGCGCGGCGGGCGTTCGGAATTGCTCATCGATCTCGTCGCTCAAATCCAGCTCTTCGGCATACGCCAACACGCGGAGACGTGCGACAGGTTCGGCGGCCAAAGCGATCAACGCTTTTCTTCCAGTCTCTTCCTCGAAGCGGGCCAGCGCAGCCGCGGCTTCCGTGTGCAAACGGCGATGTCGAATCTCAAATGCTTGATAAAGTTTGGAGATCGCCTCCTTGTCGCCGATCAGAGCCAAGCTGTCGCACAACGCGACGCCTAATGCGACACTCTCGTCGATCTGCTGGATCAGTGCCTCTCGCGAATCGGCGAAGTCGTCGGGAGCTTCTTCGATCTGGCCGAGTCGCTGCACGATCGCTCCGAGCAGATCCATTAGCTGCTGCTTCCGTTCGGTGCCAGGATGCACGGCGAGCAGACCTTGCCGCGTCAGATAATTAGCCAGATCGATCACCGAAGCGGCTACGGTTGGGTGGGCGATGGCGTCGAGCAACTGGGGGAAGAGCGACCGCGGATCATATCCCGTATGTTGAAACAGCGGGCCGAACGACAACAACACTCCTGGCCCATCGCTCGGCGGGTCGTTGACAATCAAGTCAACGAACGCCACAAGCTCTTCATGTCCAGCGGATGAACTAAGCATTTGGAGCAAGTACGCTCGCGCGATCGTCTGCCGTCCCAGCCGTTCGTAGAGCTGGACGACCAGCGGCATCATACTGGCCGGCAGCTTTCGCTGTTCGCCTTGACGCCATGGCTGCAGCCGATAGACCAAATGTCGGAAAACACTCGCCAAGTTGGTCTGAGCGATATCCGGCGGTTCGCACTCCGTCAGTCGTCGCAGCAGGTCTTCGATCTCCGAATCGGGAGCATCATCAAGCCAATGGAGTTGTTCGGCGTCGAGTTCTTGCAGAATGGTGTCGCCGCCGACAAGCTGTGACAGGAGATTGTCCAGATGACCCGATACGAAAGGCATGGAAAGACTCGACGACAAAAGGCAAAGTTGGCCCGCGTTCTCTGTTCTACCTAAAGCTCGGCGAACGGACCAGGAGTTGGTGTCTACTCCCGCTCGTCCAACGCGATCTCGAACAATTCGCCGGTTGTCGAATACTATGCCCCCTGCGGCGTGCCCCAGTGGTCGGGGCGATACTCGCGCGAGACGAGGCGATCCGCTTCTTTGTCGTCGATGATGCGTTCCGTTTCTGGATTGAAACGGAAGGACCTTCCCAACCGCGTCGCGAGATTGCCTAGGTGACAAAGCGAGGTCGTCAAGTGGCCGATTTCGATCTCGGCGTTGGGCCGCTCGCCCGTCCGAACGCAGTGCAGGTAATTGGCGACGTGCTTTTCGGCATTCTGCGCTTCGCCAGCGACTTCGACTTCGATCCTCTTGTTGCGTTCGCCGAAGATCTCTATCTTGCCGCGGCGACTGAGGAACATCTGCCCCTTCGTGCCATAGAATTCGACGCCGCTATCGACGTTGTGTGGATAATTTGTCGACCACAGCCGCTGTTCGTAGATCAGCATGCGTTTGCTGCCCGGCCGGCCATCGCCCGGGTACTCGAAGGTGACCTGTTGTGTATCGGGAAACTCCTGGTCGTCGTCGAAGAAGTACTTGCCGCCGATCGCTGATACTGTGCTGGGATGTGTTTTGACGCCCAACCCCCAGCGGGCATAATCGATGTCGTGAACACCGTCGTTGCCCATGTCTCCCGTGCCGAAGTGATACCACCAGTGCCAGCCGCCATGCACGCGGTTACTTTGAAACGGGATCATCTTCGCCGGGCCAACCCAGTTGTCATAATCAAGCCCGCTCGGCGGATCGCTTGGCCGTTGGTGACCAATCGATCGCCGTCGCTGGATGTTCCATGCCTTGCTTGTGATAACGTCGCCGATGATGCCTTCGCGCAACAACTTCACAGACTCGATCATCATGTCGGTACTGCGGACCTGCGTGCCGTGTTGTACGACGACTTTGTTGCGGCGAGCCGCTTCGACCAACAAGCGGCCTTCGCGAATGTTGTGCGAACAAGGCTTTTCGACATAGACATGCTTGCCAGCATCGCAAGCCAGAATTGACGCCAACGCATGCCAATGATCCGGCGTAGCTACGATCACCGCATCGACCGACTTGTCGCTGAGCATCGTACGCAGATCGGCAATTGCTTTCGGTGCAAGTCCCTTGGCCCGCTCCAATCGTTGCTGATCGACATCGCAAACGTAACTGATTTCGACGTTTGGATTCGAGGCGAACACCCCCGCAAGGTAAGTTCCACGTCCGCCGCAACCAATCAGACCCACGGACACTTTGTCGCTCGCGTCCGCGGCCCGTCCTGTCGAAGTGTGTAGCAGAGTAGCAGCCGCTCCAGAGACGGCGAGCGTATTCTTCATAAACGTCCTGCGATTCTCAGCCATGTTCGTCTCCTTCGCTCAACGTGTGATGTAGTAGCAGGTTCTATCACTTGCACGTGATTGGTGCAGGATACAGCAAGTGGGTGCTTGCATCCAACAAAGAAGCCTGTTTCGTCAGGGTCTTTTCATTGATTCACAAAGGGGCGTTCTGTCCGATGGCCTTCCAACGCCGTCGATTAACGACTTAGGAACGGTCACGAAATAACTTCCGCACTTCAGGCAGGTCGTTTAACCGCAAGCCGTCCCTGAAAGAGTTTGAACTTGAGGACGGTCTCCGGACTTTTGAACTGAACTTTTGCAATTCGTCGTATCAATATCAATTGGTCCGTACTGTTCAGCTAGCGAGCACTAGGGTTTGTGTTGCTAGCTGGC
>PBSM01000120.1 GCA_002726245.1 Planctomycetaceae bacterium
GTAGCGAAAGTCGCCAAGACTTTCGGAATTGCGGGTGGCCGAAACTCTTGGCGAGTTTCGCTACGACAGTAATTGATCGAATGATCCTAAGCGGAATCGCGAGTGACGTTGATTCTCCGAATCAGGCTTTGCAGAGCAAAACGGGGTCTGCCCTCGGTCCGCTTTCATCACGCGGAGCGTGAGGGCTACTTTGAAGCCGCAATTCCCAACCGGAACAGGCTTTCCGTCGTGCAACTTATCAGAAGGCTGGCCCCTCGGCAATTCCGCTCAGGAAAGCTAGGCTGGTTGGATTCTGGCTGTTGTTTCCTGAATGATTGGTAGGCACGGGCCATGTCCAACGATCACAATCTTCGTGTGTACGACTCGATCCTCGGTCTCCTTTCTAGTGAGGAGAACCCGACACCTTTGGTTCGCTTAAACAAAGTTGTTCTGTTCAAACACACGCAGGTCTTCGCCAAATTGGAGTGGTACAACCCGTTCGGCGCGATCAAGGATCGAGTCGCCGCCAACTTGGTTCGCGATGCTGAAGAGAGAGGCGTTTTGGGCAAGGGCAAGAAGCTGGTGGAGGCTACTTCGGGCAACACCGGCCTCGGACTTGCAATGATTGGCAACCAGAAGGGCTATCCGCTGCAGACGCCTTTGTCGGAAGCGATCCCGCTCGAGAAACGAACGGTTCTGCGTTTCTTCGGAACGGATGTGATTGAGCTGGACGATTCGCTCTGCCCTGCGCCAGGTGCTCCGGAAGGCGCGATCGCTCAGGCGCGAGCCACTGCCGACACGATGGACGAATACATCCTGCTCGACCAATACACGAACGAAGCCAATCCCGGCGGCCACTACCGCACCACTGGTCCCGAGATCTGGCGTCAAACCGAAGGCAAAGTGACACACTTCGTCGCGGGTCTCGGCACTTGCGGCACGATCACAGGCACCGGCCGGTTTCTCAAGGAGCAGGGAGATGTGAAGGTCCTAGGTGCGTGCCCCGAAGATGGCCACGACATTCCCGGCGTACGCAGCCAGCGACAGCTCGCACAAACGAAGCTCTACCATCCGGAAGAATATGACGGCGAGGTCGAAGTTACCAACCGCGAAGCCTACGACATGTGTCTGCGTTTGAATCGCGAGGAGAGCATCACCGCGGGCCCCAGCTCCGGCATGGCACTAGTCGCCGCGTTGAAACTCGTTCCCGATGAGCCAGGCAACATCGTCGTCGTCATCTTTCCCGACAACATTTTCAAGTACGCTTCTTCCGTCTTGCGGCACTTCCCGGAACTCAAGCCGCCGGAGAAGGAAGAGGCCCAGGCGGACACAGGGCCGAGCAAGAACGATCTCTTCCTCAACGAGATGATGGAGAACTTGAAGAATCCGCACGATTCAGTCGCTCCAAAGAAGCTGGCCGAGCAACTCGCTGACGGCGACAAACCGCTCGTCGTTGATATCCGCATCCCCAAACACTTCGCTGAGTCGCACGTGCCCACTTCGATCAACATCCCGCAAGACAATCTCGGTGGCCGCGTTAGCGAGTTGCCTGAAGACCGCAACGCCTCGATCGTCATGGTCTGCAACATCGGCAAGTTCTCGAAGCAAGCCACGCTCTACCTCAAGTCGATGGGCTACCGAAACGTCAAGAGCATGAAGGGCGGCCTCAACGAATGGGTCCGGAAAGGCCTGGAGACGGAGTCGTAGCTGGCAGAGGTTGGGACGTGGAAGACACGGATTTCACGGACCTGTCTTCCGTGTCGTCCGTGATATCCGTGTCCCATACCTTCCCTTACAAGAACTAGTGGCTCCTCCCCTCCTCCAAATGCGCGGGATCGAAAAGTCGTTTCCGGGGGTGCGTGCGCTGAAGGGGATTGATCTTGATCTGAACAGTGGCGAGGCGCTGGCGCTGCTGGGCGAGAATGGAGCCGGCAAGAGTACGCTGATCAAGATTCTTGGCGGAGCTCACCCGCCTGATGCCGGCGCGATCGAGATTGATGGCGAAGCGGTCTCGATCGTGAATCCAACCGACGCACAAAAAGCCGGCATCGGAGTCATCTATCAAGAGTTCAATCTCGTGCCCGCGCTGACCGTTCGCGAGAACATGTTCCTTGGCCAGGAAGGCGGAGTGTTTTCTCTTACGCATGCGAGACAAGAGCGGCGTCAAACGCGTGAGGTCTTGGAACGGATCGGCGTTCCGATCGATACCGAGAGACTCTGCCGTGAGCTGACCGTCGGGCAACAGCAAGCGGTCGAGATCGCCAAGGCGTTGCTACTTGATGCCCGGATCATCGTCATGGACGAGCCGAGTGCCGCGTTAACGTTGAAAGAAGTCGATGGATTATTCAACGTCGTTCGAGAGTTGAAGGCTCAGAGAGTCGGAATCATTTACATCAGCCATCGCCTCGATGAGATCTTCGAGATCGCGGATCGAGTGATGGTGATGCGGGACGGTGAACATGTCGGCACGGAACCAATCGGCGATCTGACTCGCAATCGCTTGATCGAGATGATGGTTGGCCGGAAGCTCGATGATGAATTCCCGAAGAAAGCCGCCGAGATCGGCGAAGAACGACTGGTCGTCCGCGGCCTAAATCGCAGCCGAGTCGTCAGGGATGTATCGTTTTCCGTCCGCCGCGGCGAAGTGCTTGGCTTAACCGGCCTGGTTGGTGCTGGACGAACGGAGACCGCAAGACTGATCTTCGGCGCCGACGAACGCGATAGCGGCACGATCGAGCTCGACGGCAAGCCGCTCGACATCCGTCATCCGCGTCAGGCAATTGCGGCTGGCATCTGCCTCCTCACGGAAGACCGCAAGGCGGAGGGGCTGGTTCTCGGCCAGAGCGTTCGCGAGAACTTTGGCCTGCCCAACCTGAAGTCCTTCTCGGAGAGAGGTTTCATTTCGGATCGGCGCGAGTCACAGGCCTTTGCCAAGCACGTCGAGAGCCTTCAAATCAAGATCGCCGATCAAGAGCAAATCACGGGCACACTCTCAGGCGGCAATCAGCAGAAGGTCGTTCTCGCCAAGTGGCTCGAACGAGACGCCGAGGTTATCATCTTCGACGAACCGACTCGCGGCATCGACGTCGGAGCAAAGTTCGAGATCTACTTGCTGATGAACCAGCTCGTTGCTGCCGGCAAGGCGATTGTGATGATCAGTTCCGAACTGCCGGAAGTGCTTGGCATGAGCGACCGCATCCTCGTCATGCACGAAGGCCGCGTCACCGGTGAAGTGACTGATGTGGCGAGTGTAACCCAGGAACAGATCATGCAACTTGCCGTGGGACTCGCTTCAACTGTTTAACCGCAAGCCGGAGGCGTGCGCTTCTGCACGGCCAACAAAGCGCACGCCTCCGGCTTGCGGTTAAACGAATACGCCAACATGAACAACCTCCTCCGATCACGATTCGTTGCCAACTACGGGATGTTTTTCGTCCTGCTGCTGTTGTGTGCCTACTTCAGCATCATGACCGTCGCCGAACAAAATCCCGTCAGCGCCCGCGCGGGACAGGGCGTTGCGAATTACATCGTCGAGAACCATCCCAATGCTAACGTCTTGATTGTCGTGCCCGAAGGTGTGAATGATCACCTCTATGCGGAGGCTGTCCGCGAGACGCTGGAAGCTGGCTCGCCCAACGTCGTTGGCTTCGTCGTGGGCGAGGCGAAAGATGCGGCAACCGAGTTGAACCGACTCGGCGAGGCAGGGATTGAAGTTCGTTTCATCGTCACGCAGTACAACGCCGCGAACAACTGGTTCGTCCTCGGCGAGAAGCAACTTGCCGATAAAGCTGCGAAGTATCCGTCGTTGCGCCAGGCACAAGTCGCAAAGCCGCCGAGTTACCGATGGCCGACCTTTCTGATGCCAGCTCACTTGCTGACCGTTGCCAATCAAACGGCGTTGGTGGCGATCGTCGCGATTGGCATGACGCTCGTCATCATCACGGCCGGCATCGACTTGTCGGTTGCCAGCTTGATTGCCTTCGCAGGTGTGGTCGTGTCAGTCCTCATCAACTTCTACCTGGAGTTCACGTTCTACTCAGTTGCTTACTGCCTAGTCTGCGCGAGCCTGACCGCCGTCCTCGCTTCAGCGATAACCGGAGTCTTCACGGGTGCGATCGTCACTCGATTTGACTTACCTGCTTTCATCGTTACTCTCGGCGTCATGCAGATCGGTCGCGGATTGGCTTGGAAAGTCGCCGGCGGATCGGAGCCGGTGCGAGTCGAATCGGAGGCATTTCATCATTTGAGTGCCGGAGCCGATCTGGTCGGCATCCCCAACCCGGTTGTCATCATGGCTGTGCTTTACATCGCCGCACATATCTTGATGTCGCATACGACGCTCGGCCGCTACCTGTACGCCGTTGGAGGCAATCCCGAAGCCGCTCGGTTGTCCGGCGTTCCGGTCAAAAGCGTGATCGTCTTCGCCTACGCGATTTGCGGAGCACTGGCGGGCCTGGGAGGCGTGCTGGATGCCTCGATGTTCAGCAACGGACGCTCAACGGGAGCGATGGGCTATGAGCTTCAAGTCATCGCCGCAGTCGTCGTGGGAGGGACCAGTCTCGCCGGCGGCCAGGGAAAGATGCTTGGCACATTGATCGGGGCGCTGATCCTGGGAGTGATTGCTGACGGGATGCGTTTGACAAATGTCGCCATCGATACGCAGATGATTGTCTTCGGATCGTTGATTATCATTGCAGTGTTGATCGATAAACTAAAGTCGCGGCGTTGGCGCGGTAGTAATCAATAGCGATCGGAAATACCACGAGTCCGCATTTTTTGTCCACCATTTTTCCTCAAGGTCAGTTCGGGACAAAACATGATGGACGAAAGATGGAAGGCATTGACAATGAGGCCACTGCTTGCGTTCACGTTCACTACTGTCTCCATGCTTCATTCAACTACCTGTGTTGCGGAGATGCCGCAAGCCCGCGATGAGCGTTTGAAGGTCGAGCTGTTCGCGGAGGCTCCCGACATCGTCACGCCGACAGGCCTCGCGATTGACAAGCGAGGCCGCGTCTTCGTCGCGGAAAGCCATACGCACTTTCGCCCCGATGATTACGACGGTCCCCAGGCCGATCGTATCTTGATCTTTGAAGACACGGACAACGATGGCCGGTCCGACAAGCGAACGATCTTCCACGAAGGTTTCACGCATGTGATGGACATCGAGTTCCACGAGGGCGGCTCGTTATATGTCGCAACCCGCCGCGATATTCATCGGATGCGGGACACGGACGATGATGGTAAGGCCGACTTGATCACTCGAATTGTGCGGCTCGACACGAAGGGAACGTATCCACACAATGGAGTTTCTGGTTTGTCGTGGAACTTCGATGGCACTTTGAACTTCGGCCTTGGCGAGAATCTCGGCGAAAGCTACACGCTGATCGGCACGGATGACACGAGACTGAGCGGTGGCGGTGAAGGGGGCAGCACGTACGTTGTGGGAGCGGACGGCAAAGGGTTGCGGCGCGTATCGACAGGTTGGTGGAATCCGTATGGCACGTGTGTCGATGCGTTTGGCCGAGTGTTCGGTACCGACAACGATCCCGGTGCATCGCCGCCATGTCGCTTGATCCAGATCGTTGAAGGAGGTGATTACGGCTACGAGTATCGTTACGGAAGAAGCGGCCTCCATCCGCTGATCTGCTGGAATGGAGAGATTCCAGGGACCCTGCCGATGATCTCCGGAACCGGCGAAGCACCGTGTCACATCGTAGCTTACGAGTCGGCTGCGTTTCCCAGCGAGTACGCCGGCAATCTTTTCGTCCCCTGCTGGGCCGACCATCGCGTCGAGCGTTACACAATCACTCAACGCGCCGACAAAGGACTGGTCGATGCCCAACGCGATATCTTGATCGAGGGCCCTGACGACTTCCGGCCTGTCGGCATCGACGTCGCTCCCGACGGCTCCGTCTTCATCAGCGATTGGGTGTCGAGTAGTTACTCGCTTCACAAGCAGGGCCGCATCTGGAGGATTCGGTCAACCGAAAGTGTTCGCGAAAGGCGGTCCAATCGCCGTGGTTCACCCAACCTTTCTGAGGTGTTTGGTGGCTTCGGCTTTGAGAGAATTGGCCGCCGCAATGAAGAGTCGATTGGATCGTTAGAATGGGAGTTTCGTCTTGCCAAGCGTCTGTCCCTTGAATCTCACAAGCCGCTGACATTGAGTGATCGAATTGCACTCGAGGTGATTGCAGCGAAGCACAACGGTTCATCAAGCCACAGTATCGCTGTTCGGACAGAGTTAACTCGCCGCGATACAGCGCTAGAGCTCGCAACCTTCAAGGAGATACAACGGCTTGGCAACGACCCCGCGTGGTTCAATGCGGCTGTCGATTCGTTCTCGAAACATGTGTCGAAGACAGATCCCAACCTGGCTCAACGAGACTTCGGTCTGCCGATCCTGCTCGCGGCGCGTCGCAACGTCGCCATGCGAGAGCACTTTGCCAAAGAGTCATTGGACCTCTTCCTGACAGCTCCCGATCCTGACGTTCGCTTCGCCGCTGTAAAGTGGATCGCGGACGACAAACTTGTCGATTACCGGCCGGATCTGGAGCGCATGCTGGGCGCAAAGGATCTCGACTATCGCTTGTTCCGAGCCCTTGCTGCTGCGATCGATCGGCTGGATGGAAAGAAGCCGACCGATTATCCGTCAACTCAGTTGCTGTTGAGCAAGATCCGCGATGGCGACGCATCGGTCGCGATTCGCCGGTTGTGCTTGCGGCTGATTAGCGCTGATACAAGCAAACTGAAGACGGACGACTTGAGGAAGCTGATCGACCATCCCAATGAGACGTTAAGGCTAGAAGCTGTCCGCACGCTGGCTGCGATGGATGTTTCGGAGCGAGCCGTTGCGTTGAAGATGATCGCGGGCGACTCGCAACAACCGACGAATGTGCGGGCAGCGGCGATCGATGGTCTGGCGCCCAAGGCGGAAGACCACGTTGATATCTTGTTGGATTTCGCGACTGAGGCTGGTGGCGAACTGCGAGCTCAAGCTTTGCGCGCGTTGGTCGGACTTGAGGTCTCGGATGAAGATCATCAGCGGCTCGAAGCCGTCGCGAAATCAGACTCGTTGAGTGCGGAAGCTGTTGCACGCCTGTTGACCCAGTCGCCGGGCAAAGGCCCTGCCGTGGAGGATGTCGCGGCATGGAAAGAGCTGCTGGCAGGCGAGGCTGATGCCGATGCTGGCGAGCGCGTGTTCTTCGGCTCCAAAGTCGGGACGTGTTCTCGTTGCCATCAGATTGACGGACGCGGGACGATGGTTGGGCCCGATCTCTCGGCAATCAGTCGTCGAGTGAAAGCGGAGGGCGAGCGCGGCATCGATTGGCTGCTCGAAACGATTCTGCAGCCGAGCAAGCATATGGCTCCGCAATACACGCCGTGGCAGATTCTCACGACGGATGGAAAGCAATTGGTTGGTTTGCCGCGTCGTAAAGGTGGAAATCAAGAAGCCTATCTCGGTCTCGACGGCAAAGCGTTTTCCGTCAAGAAGCCGGAAATCGAGCTCCATCGCGAGATGCAGAAGTCTATCATGCCGGAAGGCCTGCTGCAGAATCTGACGATGCAAGAGCTGCGCGACCTGTTCGCATTCTTAAAGAGGTGAGGTAGCCGCAAGAAACACAAGACGACGCAAAGAAAGAGGACAGTTTCCGATCTCTTTGCGGACTCTTGTGTTCGTTGCGGCAATCACCTTCCTTGGCGCAAGTGCCGTCGCCGGCTCTGTGGCAGGAGCGCGCGTTCAACTAACTCGCGATCGTACATCGTCCAGGTTTCGAGGAAGATCGGCGAAGTGACTCGTCGCCAGACGTCGCTTCTCTCGTCAAACCACTCCGAAACGTAAGCGTCTTCGGCGTAGTTCACGCCCGGATAAGCATGCCCGCCACGCCACTTGCCGACCGGCGGGGGGGCACTCTTGCCGCCTGCACACCGCCACTCCCGTCGTTGCTTGTCCGTGATCTCGTCGCGCACATTCTTTAGCAATCGCCAGTCAACAACCTCGAACCGCGAGCTATTAGCATTCCAGCCCCAGAAGATAATCTGATCGATAACGAGATGCCCGTCGCCGTCATACACGTGATTGACTTCGATACGATCGATGTGCTCCACGCCGAACGAATCGCGCGGCAACATGCCGAGAGCGAGAAGTGCAACGGTACTCCACATGGCGTTTCACAGGCATCCCCTGAACTCTTGCGAGTTCAGCTACGAAAGGAAAAGGGAGCGGCACATGTCCGGCTCTCCATAGCCCGCGAATCGATGGGGCGACTACACAGCAATCTCCTTCAAGCTGAGGCAACCCATTGCGGCCGCGCGAACGTGCGGCTCCCGTTGTTAAACTCAATGAATTCTATGCGGGCGATCGGCTTGTTCAGTTATCGTTTCTTTTGTGCTTTACGCATCCTTTGAAATGCCAACGTGTAACGTCGATCCGTGGTGAACTTAGACACTGTCTGCGGGAATAACATGGAGATGCATATGCCCGCACGAGCAGTTACACTACGCAAGTTCAAAACAACACCAACTTTGCGGAGAAACTTCAATGAAGGTAATCAAGACATTCGCGATCCTATCACTCTTGGCATCCTCGGCATGGGCCACCGATTGGGCTCAATTGCGAGGTCCGAACTTCAATGGATCGACCGACGAGACGGGTCTGCCGACGAAGTGGAGTCAAACGGAGAACATCGAGTGGAGCATCGACCTGCCGGGGCCAAGTGCCGCGACTCCGGTTGTCTCGGGCGATCATGTCTTTGTGTCGAGCACCGATCTGACGAATGAATCGCTGGTGGCCTTCGCCTTCGACCGCAAAGGCGGCAAGCAGTTGTGGCGGAAAGAGATTTCCAAGGAGATTCGCAGGAAAAGTCGTAGCACGTTCTCGTCGCCTTCGCCCGCGAGCGATGGCGAGGTTGTCGTCTTCTTTTTCGGCAACGGAGAGATGCGTACTTACGACTTTGATGGCAAAGAACAGTGGCATAAGAACCTAGGTCCATTTGCCTTCGGCTGGACGTTCAGCACGAGTCCGCTGATTTACGATGGCACGCTGTACATGCAGATCCTGCAGAACAAGTCGCTCAACACTCCTTCCTACATCCTGGCGATGGACCCAGCCAGCGGAAAGGAACTTTGGCGACACGAGCGCCCAAGTCACGCGGTTGCTGAATCGCTGGAAGCGTTCAACACGCCAACGCCTTATGAGCACAATGGCATCAAGCAATTGCTGGTCAACGGCGGCGACGCCGTTACCGGGCACGACTTAAGAACCGGCAAAGAGTTGTGGCGATGGGAGACATGGAATCCTGGCAAGGAAGGCCACTGGAGACTCGTTCCGTCACCCGTCGCGGGCGATGGCGTCGTTTTGCTTTGTGCACCGAAGAAGAACCCGGTTTATGCTTTGCCGACAAACAAGCGAGGAAAGCTGAGCGACAAAGATCTCTATTGGGTCAGCCGCGAGGAGCGAAACATCACGTCTGACGTTCCCACTCCCGCATTCTACGACGGCGACTTCTTTATCCTCAGCAAGAGCCGCCGCTTCCTCAGTCGCGTCGAACCGAAGACTGGTAAGATCAAATGGGAAACTGAGTTGAAGAGCCGCCAACAGCTTGAGGCTTCGCCGCTGGCGGCCGATGGAAAGATCTACACATTCGACTTCGACGGCGTCGCCACCGTCGTCGATGCCGCGAATGGCAAGATCCTCAACACCATTCCAATGGAAGACAAGGCGAACCTCGGTCTCGACTTCATCCGCTCCTCAATCATCGCCGCTCAGGGCAACTTGTTCATTCGCACGAACACGAAGCTGTATTGTGTTGGGAAGTCTTGAGCACTATGCACCGTAGTTCGTGGTCGGTTGCGATTACGTCGCGTTTACGGTTGACACTTGGCTGTTGAACAACTGTATTCGCTCGGACGGTTAAACGCGCTTAGCCGGCTAAGAAGCCTCGGTGCCTGCGCCATCGGAAATCGGCTCAACTTCGTTGATGTGCGTGACGGAAACGAATCGTAGCCGCGGACGATCGCTGTCGTCGTGTTCAATGCCCAAAGCCATTACGCCTTCGCCGACGATGGCCATCTCCGGGTGACGAATCTCGTGCGTGCGTCCGTTTGACATGTGCAGGCGCAACGGAATGAAAGGGCGCTGTTCCAGCAGTTCGATGAGTCCTTCGGAAGTCATGGCTGCCTCAATGTCGCGAGAAGTCGTAATCGCATTGTATACGCCCACTCTCGGAGAAACACACCACGCGACGCTACTCCGCCACGACTTTGTTCCTCAACACGCCAACACCTTCGATCTCCACTTCCAACACATCACCGGCTTTGATTTCAGCCGTCTTTCCTGGCGTCCCCGTGAAGATCATGTCGCCCGGTTGGAGCGTGATGTGTTTGCTGATGAAGCTAACGCAGGAAGCGACGTCGTGGATCAGGTGCTTGGTGTTGTCGTCTTGCTTGACCTCGCCATTTTGTCGGAGCGTGATCTTGAGGTTGTCGTAATCAAGTCCCGTTACGATGAAGGGACCGCAAGGCCCGAAGGTGTCGGACGCTTTGGCTCGCCACCATTGCACGTCGCCCTTTTGCCAAACCCGAGCGCTGACGTCGTTGCCGCAAGTGACACCGAACACGTAGTCCGCGGCTTCCTGCTTGGAAACATCTTTGCAAGTACGACCAATGACGATCACAAGCTCGGCTTCGTAATGCACGACGCCAGCGTCTTTCGGAATGACGACATTCGTGTCATTTGCCGTTAGTGAAGACGGGCTCTTAAAGAACGGCTGCGGTGTCTTAAACAACTCCGGGACCTGTCCGGCGATGCGGACTTCCTCTTCGACCTTCGTCTCGGTCGTTGTCTCACCTGTCTTGGGGTTCGAGCTGACTTTGGAAGTTGTTGTGATGATCGCGGTGGTCGTGCCGTCGTTAATGTGGTTCTCGTAGTTGCCGGCCATTGCGAAGACATGACGAGGTTCCGACGGCACAAGCAACTTGACTTCTTTCAGCGCGTAGGATCTATCGGTCTTCTTCCATTGGTAGAATAAGTTGCCTTCGATTTCCTGGATCCGTTCCCCATCGACGATTCCGTACGCAATCTTGTTGCCAACTCGATATCGAGCGAACTTCCGCGGCTCGGCGTTCGATACTGAAGAGAGGAAGGAACCGATCAACAACGCAAACAGCAACTGACGGATCATGGCTTTCTCCCGGTAGGTGGCTAGGTGAACATCGCCGCCGATCGTAACGCCTTTCCACCGGGGAATCAACTTTCCAATGTTTAACCGCAAGCCGGAGGCGTGCGCGTCCTTGATCGGGCGAAGCGACGCCGCGGAATAACGCACGCCTCCGGCTTGCGGTTAAACGACGATTTGCCGCGCATTCCGGTTGTTCCTGCCCTTTAATGGGCGATAATGATGCTTGCCTTCAGCTTGTAGGACCGAACGCTCATGATGCATCGAGATGGACTGTTCAATCGCCGAGATCTCCTACGCGTAGGTTCTCTGAGCGTCGCAGCTTCGACGTTGCCGAGTTCCATGGCTGACGCTGCAGCGACTGGCCGGGGCGGGAAAGCGAAGTCGGTGATCTATCTGTGGATGGGTGGAGGCGTCACGCACATCGACTCTTACGATCCCAAGCCCGACGCGCCCGAAGAGATTCGAGGCACGCTGGACGCCATCCCAACAACGATGCCCGGCATTCAGTTCACCGAAGTGATGCCACATTGTGCCAAGATCGCTGATCAGCTCGCGCTGCTGCGTAACTTCTCGCACGATAGCGACGACCATCTGCTAAGCCAGGTTTATACGTTGTCCGGTCGAAAGGTCGATCGCAACGGCCTGTTTACCGAGCCGAACATCGGCTCGATCGTTTCGTACCTGCAGGGCCCGCGCAACGGCTTGCCAGGTTACATCGCCGTGCCCGGCATCACGCGCCCCGGACCGCCTCCGCACAACTTGTTCGTCGCGGGTTGGTTAGGCAGCGAGTACAAGCCGTATTGCCTGGGCGGGTTGCCGGTCCCGGCGGACTTCACGGCTGAGCCGGAGCGGTGGGAGAAGACGGATGCGTTTTACGAAGAGGATCTGCGTCCGAAATCACTTGTTTTGACAAAGGACATTCCGCTGGCTCGGTTAAACCGTCGAGCTGATTTGCGCGAGAGTTTTGATACGGCGTTGCGCGGGATCGAGAAGCTTGACAACTTGGCGGAAGCGGACGGCCAATATCGAAACGCTCTGCGTCTCTTGGCCACTCCGCAAGTACGCGACGCTTTCGACTTGACGAAAGAAACCGATTCACTTCGCGATGAGTACGGCCGGACGAAGATCGGTGGCCGATGCTTGATGGCTCGGCGGCTCGTGGAATCGGGAGCACGCTTCGTGATGGTCGATTATGGTTACGACCTCGACTACGGAAACTTCTGGGACAACCACGCCGTTCCCGTCCAGAAGCAGCCGCACATCTGTGAACTTGCCAAACGCGGATACCATCTGGCTGGCATGGATCAAGCGTTCGCGGCCTTGATCAATGATCTTCGTGAACGAGGTTTTCTCGATTCGACGCTGGTCGTCTTCCTCACTGAGTTTGGCCGGACGCCGCGGATCAACAAGAACGGGGGCCGTGATCATTGGGGCCGAGCCGGTTCGCTTTTCTTCACGGGCGGTGGCACGAAGACCGGTCAAGTGATCGGAGCAACCGACGCTCATGCATCCGAGCCAACGACGCACGGTTACACTCCGGCCGATGTTGCGGCAACGATCTACGCCGCATTAGGGATCAACCACCGAGCGACGTTGCGGGACATGCTCAATCGGTCGCTTCCAGTGCTTGATCATGGCGAGCCAATTCCCGAGATTCTGTAGGTCACTCCCGCCGAAAGTGACTTCCTCGCGACGGCGAAATCGGCTAGTCCAAAAAGCACATCTTGAGCGATTCGAGTCGCTTTTTTCCAAAGTGACCATCGCGAGAATCCAAATCACTTTCGGCGAAAGTGATCTACAAAAGATCATTCCAACTCCCCCCAGAAGGTTGCGTTTCGGCGGAGACACGATAAAGTAAATGGTGATTGTTGTGTCTGTGACTCACAGGCATCATGCGGCATCATGCGGCATCATGCGGCATCATGCGGCATCATGCGGTATCAGGCGGTATCAGGGACAGTGATGGCCACAGTTCTCGTTGTTGATGATTCACCAATTGACCGTCGAGTCGTTGGCGGCTTGCTAAATAAAGCTCCAACGCTGGAGGTGGTTTACGCTGCCGATGGCGAAGAGGCGTTGCAGGTGTTGCGCGACTCGAAACCTAACTTGGTCGTGACTGATCTGATCATGCCAAACATGGACGGTCTGGAACTGGTCGCAGCTTCCGTAGCGGAGTTCCCGCTCGTCCCCGTCATTCTGATGACTGGCAAGGGTAGCGAGCAGATCGCGGTTGATGCGTTGAAGGCCGGTGCGTCCAGCTACGTTCCCAAGAGTTTCTTGCAAGACCTGCTTGTCGATACGGTCGAGAATCTCCTGGCGATGGCGTATGAAGAACAGACGCAAGTCCGCCTGCTGGACTGTATGGTCGGCTGCACTTTTGTGATCGAGAATGATGCCTCGATGATCCCTCCCATGATCAACTATGCCAAGCGTTTCATTCGACAATCTGCTTTGTGTGACGAGACCGGCGGAATACGAACCTGCGTCGCTCTGGAAGAAGCGTTGAACAACGCCCTGTACCACGGCAATCTCGAATTGGATTCGGAGTTACGAGAGAGCGATCGTCCGAAGTACCGTGCACTTGTGGAAGAACGGCGGCAAGCCGACCCTTATCAATCGCGAAGAATCTATGTGACGATTCGTGTCGCGGAAGACCACGGCGCATTCGTGATCAGCGACGAAGGACCTGGCTTCGACCCTCGCACGCTTCCCGATCCCACTGACCCGGCGAACCTCGAGCGACCCAGCGGCCACGGTCTGCTACTAATGCGTACTTTTATGGACGAAGTCATTTACAACGACGCTGGCAATCAGGTCACACTGATCAAGCGGCGAAACGGCTCCGAAAACCCGAGCCACTAGCGAGGCGAACACGATGGCGAAGCCCAAGTATTTCACGGTTGAGCGAGATGGAGATGCCGTCATCTTTTCGGCAATCGGTGCGCTTGGCACTCTGGTCGAAGATGCCGCTCGCGAAGAATGGGACGCGCTGCTCGCTCAGATTGACGATTCAAGTGCCGAACACGCCGTGATCGATCTTGGAGCATTGGAGTACTTCGGTTCCATCATGCTCGAGTTACTGGTAGTGCTCTGGAAGCGGGTCAGCGCCAGCGGCGGGAAGCTGGCGCTCTGCAACGTCTCCGTCGTGGGTAAGGAAATCCTGGCGACCGCTAAGTTCGATACGCTGTGGCCCATTGTCGATGATCGCGAGCAGGCGCTGGAGACCGTGCGCGCGTAGACTTTACTTGGCTGGGGCTTCCAGCATCTGATGGTCCCTTGCTGCGACTGGAAGGCCCAGCCACGGCGTTCCGCACGACAAGCCGAAGACGACGTTTTGGCAGCTGTGCCGCCGCACGGTGTAGAATAGACGCGGCGCAGCTTCCAAGTTATCTTGTTAGAGTCCGCAACCGAGTCCCCTCCCACCCCGCTTGGCTAGCATGATACGCGTCGGCTCCTTCCTACTTGTCGTTCTTGTCGGTCACAACTTGGCCGCACAAACACCTAAGCGGCAATTCGACACGAAGATCGCACCGCTGCTCGCGTCTCGGTGTTTGGAGTGCCACAGTGGCCCGGAGCCAAAGGGCGGGTTGGATCTCTCCAATCGGGAACGAGCGATTGCGGGCGGCGAAAATGGTGTTTCGATCGTCGCCAGGAAGCCGGACGAGAGCCCGTTGTGGAAGCGTATCGAAGCGGATGAGATGCCGCCAAAGCATCCGCTGCCAAAGTCTGAGAAGGAAATGCTTCGCAAGTGGATCGCCGAAGGAGCCGTTTGGGGCACCTCGACCATCGATCCGTTTCAGTTCACCAGCGACAGCCGTGGTGGTTATGACTGGTGGTCGCTGCAGCCTCTGCAGGAGATCGCCCCGCCGAAAGTGAAGCAAACGGAATGGCTCCGTAGTGACCTCGACAACTTCATTCTGCACCAGCTCGAACGGAATGAACTCACTCCCTCGCAGCCCGCTGATCCGCGGGCGCTCGTGCGTCGTTTATATTTCGATTTACTCGGCTTGCCGCCCGCCCCCGAAGTCATCGACACCTTCGTCAACGATCCGTCAGACGCGGCTTACGACAAGCTCGTCAATGACCTGCTCGAATCACCTCACTACGGCGAACGCTGGGGGCGGCATTGGCTTGATGTCGCGAGGTACGGCGAGAGTGACGGTTTCGAACGCAACAACGTCCGAAAGAACATCTGGCACTATCGCGATTGGGTGATCAAAGCGTTGAACGACGACATGCCATATGACGAGTTTGTACGGAAACAGCTTGCTGGCGATATCGTCGAGAACGGCAAGGATGGTGCCGCCGCAGTCGGCTTCCTTGTCGCAGGCGTTCACAACACAGTCGTCGGAGGTAGCAAGCGGATGAAGTTGCTGGCCCGGCAGGACGAGCTCGAGGAGGTGATCGGCGCGGTCGGGCAGACATTTCTCGGCTTGACGGTCAATTGTGCTCGCTGTCACGACCACAAGTTCGATCCGATTCGGATGGAAGAGTACTATTCGATGATCGCGGCGATTGACGGCGTGAATCACGGTGAACGCGAGATCCCTCGACCTGAGATTGCTCCACTGCTGGCAGACGCCAGCGAGAACCTAAAGGATCTGAATGCGAAGCTGAACAAAACCGATATCACCGCGCGAGCGAAGATACTAGAAGAACGCAAGAAGAACGCGGGCGCAACACCGAAGCCGGATCGGCCACAACCGTATGTGAGCTGGGAGTTTGAAGGCGACTTGAAGGACAGCATCGGCAAGCTGCACGGCAAGGCAGTCGGAAACGCTCGTGTTGAAAACGGTGCGTTGGTCGTCGATGGAGCGTCGTTCGTCGAAACCGGACCGCTCGACAAAGACCTTGCGGAGAAAACGCTCGAAGCCTGGGTGCTGCTTGACAACCTCGAACAGCGCGGGGGCGGATGCATCACGGTGCAGACGATGAATGGCGGCGTCTTCGATGCGATCGTCTTTGGCGAACGCGAGCCGAAGCGATGGATGGCCGGCAGCAACGGCTTTGTACGGACCAAATCGTTTGCGGGCACGGAAGAAGCGAAAGCCGCGGCCGAGCCCGTTCACTTCGCGATTGTCTATCGCGAGGATGGCACGATCACTGGCTACCGCAACGGCCTGCAATATGGGTCGCCGTACAAAACGGGCTTTCAACGCTTCAAAGCGGGTGAGTCGCAAATGCTCTTTGGGCTTCGCCACAAGCCGGCAAATGGAAATCACTTCCTGACCGGCAGAATTCTGCGGGCGAGTCTGTACGATCGCGCACTAACGCCCGAGGCAGTCGCCGCGTCGGCCGGCGTTGAAAGCAGTTTCATCTCAGAAAAGGTGCTGATCGCCTCGCTCTCGGAAGAAGAGCGTCAGCAGCGAGCGGACTTGCGAGCGAAGATCGATGCCGCCACGAAACGCTTGGCGGAACTCGATGCTCAAGCGAAGGAGAAAGTATACACCGTCGCTGCCGGCAAGCCCGGCGCGATGCGAGTTCACATTCGCGGTAGCGTGACGGACTACGGTGATGAGGTTGCACCTGGCGCAGTGAATGCGATCGCGGGAGTCGAGGGCAGCTTCGGTCTCGCGAAAGACGCAGCAGACGCCGATCGTCGACGAAAGCTCGCCGAATGGATCACGCACGAATCAAACCCGCTCTTCGCACGCGTGATCGTCAACCGCGTTTGGCATTACCATTTTGGAACGGGCTTGGTCGATACGCCGAACGACCTGGGGTTCAACGGCGGCCGGCCTAGTCATCCCGAGTTGATCGATTGGCTGGCGAATCAGCTTACAGCGAACGATTATAGATTGAAGGCGCTGCACCGCTTGATTGTCACATCAGCCACCTATCGTCAGTCATCGGCGATGAACCAAGCAGCCCCCGCCAAGGACGCCGGCAATCGCCTGCTCTGGCGATACGCACCGCGGCGGATAGAAGCCGAGGTCCTCCGCGACGCGATGTTACAAGTCGCGGGTGTCTTGAACCCCAAGCGAGGCGGCGAGGGCTTCGAGGACGTAAAGATCGTTCCCAACAACGGCACGACTTACTACGAGCCTTTCGATCCCGAAGGCGAAGCGTTCAACCGCCGCACCGTTTACCGTTTCACTCCGCGCGGCGGGCGCAGTGCCGTGCTCGACTCGTTCGATTGTCCCGATCCTTCGTCAGCCGCGCCGCGCCGGTCGGTCACAACAACGCCGTTACAAGCGCTTAGTTTGTTGAACAACTCGTTCGTGTTGCGGATGGCCGACCATTTCGCCAGCCGCGTCGAGAAGGAAGCCGGCAAAGACACCGTTTCTCAAGTCGAACGAGCATGGCAGGTATCCCTTGGCCGCCGACCGAACGACAACGAAAAGCAGCTTTCGGCGGAGCTCGTTTCCAAACACGGACTAGCCAGTTTGTGCCGCGCCCTCTTTAACAGTAACGAATTCGTGGTGATCCAATGAGTCGCAAAAGGGGACTGGCACCGTGCTCTTTCCTGTCCTCACACTTCAAGCATCAACCCGCGCACGGAGCCAGTCCCCTTTCCTGCTCGCGTTCTTTTCAAATCGAAACACCATGAATCAACCATCCTTCCTCGATCGACGTAACTTCCTGAACTGGGGCATCTCCGGCATCGGAGCGACCGCGCTTATCGACTTGCTCCGCACCGACGGCCGATGCGCCGACGAAGCGGTTATTCGCCACGTCGCTCCACGAGCCAAACGTGTAATCCACGTCTGCCTCGTCGGCGGCATGAGTCACGTTGATTCGTTTGATTACAAGCCGGAGTTGGAGAAGCAGCACGGCAAGCCGCTCGGCATGAACGAGAAGCCAGATATCTTCTTCGGCAAAGTCGGGTTGTTGCGAAAAAGCGATTGGGAGTTCAAGCAGCGCGGCAAGAGCGGAGTCTGGCTCTCTGAGATGTTTCCAAACATTGCCAAGCTCGGCGACGAGCTAACGGTGATTCGCTCCATGTTTACCGAGTCGGCCAATCACACACCAGCCTTGTTCTTTGAAAACAGCGGATCCGAGTTCAATGGCTATCCTTCAGTCGGAAGTTGGCTGTCGTTCGGATTGGGAAGCGAAACGGAAGACCTTCCAGCTTATGTCGTCTTACCCGATGAACGCGGCGGTCCGAATGGCGGTGCTTCGAATTGGACGAGCGGCTTCTTGCCGGCGCAGCATCAAGGCGTCGTCTTCCAAGGTGGCAAGAGACCAGTCCGCGACTTGTTTCCGGCTCGTGAGATTCCGGCAGGTGTCGATGCCGACGTACGCAGCTTCCTGGCCAAGATTAACGCCTCGCATCAGGAACGAACAGGTGAAGAGGAATTGTTGCAAGCACGCATTCGGAGCTACGCCTTGGCCGCGCGCATGCAGTTGTCTGTTCCCGAGGTCAGCGACTTGTCCGGCGAACCGCAACGACTCCTCGACGCTTACGGCTTCGAGCGGAAAGAGACGGCAGATTGTGCTCGGCGCTGCCTACTGGGGCGGCGACTGTTGGAACGTGGCGTGCGATTCGTTCAGGTCTTCTCTGGCGGGCCGATTGCAGGCAGTCCCCGGGCGAGTTGGGACGCGCACGAAAGCGTCAAGGACAACCACACGCTCGAAGCCACGCGAATCGACCAGCCTGTTGCCGCTTTGCTACAGGATCTCAAGCAGCGCGGCATGCTCGGCGATACACTCGTTCTCTTCACCACCGAGTTCGGTCGTACTCCGTTCGCGCAGTCCGAAGCTAACCAGATCGGTGCCGGCCGCGACCACAACCGCTATGGATTCTCAGTCTGGATGGCCGGCGCGGGACTCAAGCCCGGCTTCGCCTATGGCTCGACAGACGACGTTGGTTGGAAAGCGGTCGAGAATCCCACGAGCTGGCACGACTTCCACGCCACGGTGCTGCACCTGTTCGGCATCGACCACGAGCGACTCGCGTTCTATCACAACGGCATCAAACGCCGGCTGACCAACGTTCATGGCGAGGTTGCTCACGGCCTCTTTGCGTGAGCGAGCCGCATCGTCACCTTAGCATGATGTTCCCCAACTTCGCATCATAGTAGTAGATGCCGTAATCACGGAGCGCACTCAGTAGGTCTTTGACTGTTTGCCAATCACCCTCGAACATTTCCTGCCCCAACTCTTCCCACTCGTTCATGACGACTTCGCCATAGTCCGGATCGTGATCGAGATACGCTTTGCCGAAGTCAAGCAAAAACGGAGGCTCTACAACGCCCATCTCGATGATGAGCAGCAAGTCGTCGAATCGATGAGCCATGGAACCGATACACCGTTCAACACGCTTACACCGTGCTCGGACAGTCGCCTGTAGCAGTCTCGCTCGCGAGTGTACGCAGCCTCTCGATCGAACAACTTGATGGCCGAATCCGCTGCCTTCCAGACGGAACCGTCCTGCCCAAATCCGAGACGGTCTTCGATTTTCAGGTTCTTCCTGGTACAGTAGGTCTTTACTTCAAATGGTGGATCGATCATGCAAACACAAGCCACAGGGCACTCTGCCAGGGTCTCGCTTACTTTACGAATCGGAGACCATGTTATCCGGCTTGGCCAACTCTTGCCGGGCGTCTGCTACGCCAAAGAAACACCTGAGCCGATCCCTCCCGGCAGTGGTGAGATCGTCACGGAAGTAGACGGAAACAGGCACGTGCTTCCGGTTCACTTGCCTACTGGCGTCACTTCGAAAGTTATTGACTTCGCTCATCGTTGCGATGAGGTACCGTTCTGATCGGCATTCCAAGCCTTACTCCCCCGTTCCACCTTGCCAGTCATTTGTCTGAAACGGCGAAGCTGGTAGGCCGTCGCAGTTGACGAGATTTGGATTGGCAAGTTTGTGCCAACCAAAGCGCACGTTCTTCGGATCACTCACTTTGTCGGAATGGACAACCACCGTCTCGCCGTCGATCTCGGCAGTCGCATCGACGAACTTGCCGTCCGCACCAGCGATCTGAAACTCGGTGATCGCTTTCCCGTCACGAGTCTTCAGGGATTCGCCGACATGAGCGAAGTTGATGCGGATCTTGTCACCTTCGACTTTCATCGACTTGTACAGCGGGCCTGAATAGAGCACGTCGCTCTTGCCGTAAGACTTCGCCAACGCCCACAGCGCCAATCGATCGCCGACATCGACTTTGTTCCGCGGATGGATATCAGCGATGTTATCGACAAGATCGGTAATCACCGCCATGCCGGTGTTCGGGATCTTCAAACTAGCGGCCTGACCCTCCCACAACGCTGGCAACTCACCTGGCTCATAGCGGCCCGACCAGGGAGCGATTTGCACGAAGTAGAACGGGAAGTCGTTGCCCCACGCTTCACGCCAGCCACCGATCAGCGACTTCATCTTGTCGTAGTAGGCGAGGCCGTTCTTCCGCAGCACATTCGTCTCGCCCTGATACCAGATCGCACCGCGAACCGGGAACGGTTGCAAGGGAGCGATCATTCCGTTGTACATGCCAGCCGCTTTGCCATTCGCGGGAGTCCAAGGCTCGATCGGCGAACCACCCCACGAACTGTTGATCAGTCCGATCGGGACATCGACTTCTTCGTGCAACTTCAAGCCAAAGTGATACAGCACCGCGGAGAAGGTCGGCACGTTTTCGGGTGTGCAGGCTTTCCAGTCGGCTACAACGTCCGTGGCTGGTTCGGGTTTCTGTACTTTCGGAACGTGGAACAGCCGGATGTTGGAATGATCGGCAGTCGCAATCGCTTCCTTTGCGCCATGCGTGTTGGCCAGTTGCCACTCCATGTTCGATTGGCCCGACCCGATCCACACATCACCGATCAGGATGTCTGTCAATTCGATGGTGTTGTTGCCCTTGACCGTGATCGAGTGCGACTTGCCATCGGCTTTCATCGCAGGGAGTTCGACTCGCCAGTTTCCCTTGTCATCTGCTTTCGCCTTGGCAGAATTCTCACCAAGCGTCACCGTCACTTCCTCGCCAGCTTCGGCCCAGCCCCAGACCGGCAGAGGCATCTCGCGCTGCAAGACCATATGACTGTCGAGAACCGTCGGCAGCTTGACGTCGGCGGAAGTTATGGAGATGCCGGAAAGGGAGATTAGCGCGGCGACAACGAGCACAAGGCGTAGCATTTTCATGGATCGGTCCTTAAGTAGAAACGTTTGTCTTGAGCGGCATTGTACTCCGCCACGGCGAAGACTTCACCTCACTCCTGGCAGAATTCCGCAGGGGATGAGTGTCGGGATCATCTCCATAGCGCGGCGTAGCCGCAAAGTCGTTGATCGCTCCGCGATCAAAACGTTGGTTCGCGGAGCGAACCACGACTATTCTTCGCCGATTTTCGCAGGGGTAAACCGACTGACATTTTGGCCGATTCGCGTCGGTCCGTCGGTTCGTCTTTGACAGTCACTGATAGTCGAAGGTGACGCGGAAGTTCTTCAGCCACGGGATGCGGCGGCTGTTCGCGTCGAGTGCGGCTTCGCGGAGAATCGGCTTGTGACACCGGCGGTCAAACGTCACCTGCAGTTGCCGATTCGGCACGACTTCAATCTGTCCGCCGGTCTCCACGAACTTCCGGTACAGCTGCTTCGGCTTGGCACGCTCGAACCCCTTCAACTGCTGGGCCAGCTATCGATAACAGCCGTTGGCAATCACCGTCAGCGTCAGGTCCAAGTCGATGTTCAGCCGCACTTCGCTGGAGAGACAGTCCATGTGGAAGAAGTTCACGTTGGTTCCCAGACCGTCTTCAATCCCGTTGCGGCGGGCGTAGTGCATGATCATTTCTCGCGCCGGGACCTCGACGTTGTTCGTTAGGAACAACGTCGGCTGCTCGCGGCCCAGCCCCGTCACGGCGATCTGTCTCAGCACGCCTTCGTAGTCACGCAGTGACACCTCTTCTTCCAGGTAGCGAATCTGTTTGTGACGACGTTTGGGGATGTCAATGACCGCCCCCGTCCAGTCGCCCGCCGGCCGAGCCCTCAGTCGTTTCACGGCGTTTGAGCCGCGACGACGAATCGTCGCGAAGGACACACCACGTTCGTTCAACCGCGACAACTCGGCATACGTCGTGAGCTTCGAATCAAAGTACAGCCACTGCGGATCCTGGCCGGTCAGCGAATTTCAAAACTCGACGAATCGCATCACTTCGGTGGACTGTTCGTCGCGCGTCAAATTCGCGTTGGCATAGCAAAACACGTGGTTTTTGTGCTCAGTCGCGAAGAAGGACTGCACGCTGGGAGCAGCTTGGCCGCGGCAAGGAATGTAGTGATTCTCCAACACCGCCTCGTCACCACGGTACGGAATGGGATGGAAATCGAGCGAGAAGGAACTGGCCTCAGGCAACAATAGCGGCGAAAGTTTCTTCACCCAGCCGGCCAAGAGTTGTTGTTGTTGCTTGCGGTCGGTGCGATAGGAATAGTCGGCGGCGAAGCTCTTCTTGGGCAAGATGTTCAGGCCGGCAAACAGCCCCAACGCTTCGTCGAAATTGAAGTCGTCGATGTGGCTCTTGCGTTCCTTGTCCAATAACTTCAACGTCAGCAAACTGAGTAGAGCGGCGTCCGCAGGAACCTTCTTGGAACCAGGATAGTCGGCCTTTTGGACCAGCTTGTGAAAGCCCAGTTCGGCCAGCAGCGGCAGGAACAGGAAGAGTCCGGCTTTCAGATCTCGAAAAAAGGGGACTCCTGGGAGGCGTCGTTCATGTCGCAGTGTTGCCGGAACTCATACACGATCTGCCGCATCGTGCTGTA
>PBSM01000121.1 GCA_002726245.1 Planctomycetaceae bacterium
GCAGGCGTAGTTCACAATCGTCGCAACCAGATCGTCATTCGCAGTCGTCACGCGAGCCAACAAGACGGTGTCATCCGTTTCGCCTTGTGGATTCAAGCCGCATACCCACTGCTCGCCATCCCAGAAGTCACGGTGTTGAGCTAGATCGCAGGTTCCTTCGGTGTAGGTGATGGTGACGTCTTGCACTTTGCTGCCAGCTTCGGCGGCTAGTTCCGCGATGGTCTTATGCAAGCCGTCCAAGTATTGAGGTAGCATCTCGCCGCCGGGCAATTCCGTCCGGTCACGATTCATCAGACCAGCAGCATGCGTGTGGGAGCAGGTAACAAGAACGCAGTCAGGCGAGAAGCCAGCCGATAATTCGATCTGAGCTTTGATTCCATCGATCTCTCGCTGATCCAAGACGCAGTGATCGACCGCGACCACCACCTGCATCGCGAGCGTGCCCGGCTCGTTGTTGATTTCCTGGAAGATCATGACCGAAGCTAAGAGCGGCCGATGGACACCCGTCGAACGATCGTGCTTCGCCGCGCCCCACATGCGGTGATACATGCCGATCGGCGGCGTAATGTCTCGGCGGGCCAATCCGAATCGGCAAGTGCTTTGTTTGGGTTGGATGGTGGTCATATCGTGCTAACCTTCTAGCCAAGGAGTACCTGTGTCGCCTAAATTCAATGATAGAGCTTACGCCTTGCATCATCTATCGAGCTAGACCATGTCCATCTTCTTTGCCGAAGGTTCCTCGACAACGGAGCTGAGCGACGAACAGCTTCGAAGCGGCCTCGAATCGGCATTCAGCCAACTCGGCGATCGGCAGCGCGTGCTGGCGATTCCGCCTGATTTCACGCGATTCAACAGCCGAGCCGGTTTGTTGACGTGTATGACGCACGACTATTTCGGCGATCAGTTGACCGACGTCATGCCGGCCTTGGGAACACATGTTTCGATGCCGGAGTGCCAGTTGAAGCGGATGTTTCCTTCGCTGCCGAAAGAGCTGATCCGAGAGCACCGTTGGCGAGACGATGTGATTACGATTGGTGAAGTGCCGTCAGCGTTTGTGACCGACGCGACCGAAGGCATCTGGGATCGACCGTGGCCGGCCCAGTTGAACAAGCTGTTGTGGGAGGGTGGTCACGACTTGATCTTGTCGATTGGCCAAGTCGTTCCGCACGAAGTGATCGGCATGGCTAACTACAACAAGAACATCTTTGTCGGAACTGGTGGGCAGCGGGGAATCAATGAAAGCCACTTCATCGGCGCGGCCTATGGTATGGAGCGGATGATGGGGCGGGCGGATACGCCGCTGCGGAGGATCCTCAACTACGCTCAAGACAACTTCTGTCAGCACCTGCCGCTGGTTTACGTACTGACGGTGGTGGGGACTAACGATGGCGGTGAACTGGTGACGCGCGGCCTCTTCATTGGTGACGATCACGAGTCTTTCGAGCGGGCGGCTGAACTGTCGGTCGAGGTGAACTTCGAGGTTCTCGCCGAAGAAATGAAGAAAGTCATCGTCTATCTCGACCCGGAAGAGTTCCACAGCACGTGGCTCGGCAACAAAGCGATCTATCGCACGCGAATGGCGATTGCGGACGGGGGCGACTTGATTGTGCTAGGTCCCGAAGTTGGCACGTTCGGCGAAGATCCAGAAATTGATCGACTGATCCGCAAGTACGGCTATCGGACGACGCCGGAAATCATGCAATTCGTGGATGGACACCATGACTTGCGAAACAATCTCTCGGCGGCGGCTCATCTCATTCACGGTTCGTCCGAAGAACGCTTTCACATCACGTATTGTCCCGGCGAACTAACGCGCGACGAAATCGAAGGCGTTGGCTATCAGTATGCCGATCTGCAAGAGATGACAGCACGCTATGATCCGAAGTCATTGAGAGACGGCTGGAACGAAGTCGATGGTGAGCGACTCTATTACATTAGCAATCCAGCGCTTGGCTTGTGGGCACATCATTCGCGTTTGTAGACGGGCCCCGACTTGTCCGTATTCGTGTATCGATTTGTATCTCCGGTGAACGCTCACGCGCATCACGTTCTCGGCAATGGCTTCTCGTCGCTTAGGATCGAAGCATTAATTAAACCGGCATCTTGGTTAGAAGGTTAGAAAGCACGGTGCGATGATCTCCGAGACAGTCGAATTGCCCCAGGTTTCAACTTGTCTTTACCCACATTTCACCACCGACCCCGCGTCGGTGGAAGCATGATTGAAGGCTACCGTCGAAGCACCACGGACGTAGGCCCCTCCGACCCGTGTCGGTGGACCTCATGACTCGACATTGCTTCCACCGACGCAGGGTCGGCGGGGAGCCGTTTCTCGCTTGGGTCCTGGTAGCTTTCCAATCGTTGCCCCACCGACACGGGGTCGGAGGAGGCGACGGATGTGGCAAGGGCTAAAGAAATGCCGGTTTAGTTTACGCCTCGTTTCTTACTCGTGGCGAAGCGCCTCGATCGGGTCCATTCTGGCGGCTCGCAAAGCCGGATAGATCCCGAAAATGATCCCGACGACGACGGAGATCCCGAAGGCAAGTGGGATCGACCAAGAAACGATCTGTGGAGTTACGTTCTGCACCGAGTTGGGAAGGTTGTTCATCGCCGCCGGCATGGTCTGTTCCAAGAAGCCTCGTAACCACAGCAGTACCGCGGGACATGTCAGTCCACCAAGTATTCCAGTGAGACCGCCGACAATGGAAAGCACGACCGTTTCAGCCAGGAACTGTCGTGTGATGTCAGCTCGCCTTGCTCCTAGAGCGCGGCGAATTCCTATTTCTCGCGTTCGTTCAGTGACGGTTGCGAGCATGATGTTCATGATTCCAATCCCACCCACGCCGAGCGTTACAGCGGCAATTAACCCCATGAACACCATAAACATCAATCGTGTCGTACGGGCTTGTTCCAGTAACTCCAACGGGACAACGACAGCATAGTCTTCGGTCTTATGCAGTTTGCGCATCGTGCGTTCGATGGCATCGGCTGTTGGCTCTACATCATCGGTCGAGTCGACTTGAAACGTGATCTGACTCAACTCCACCTCTTCGCCGCTACGCGTCCCCGCGCCGACGAACAGAACGCGGTCACCGATTCGCTGCCAAAACGTAGCCAACGGAATATAGATATCGTTCGCGAAGTCTTGGGCAGCGAGCGAACTGCCAATTCCGGCCATTGGCGTTCGCGGCTTCGTGACACCGACGACAACGTAGGGCACTTCGCGGATACGCACGACTTTGCCAATCGGGTTGTCCACCGGAAAGAACTGTCGAGCCGTACCTGCGGCTAAGACACAAACGTTCGCACGCTGCTCGACGTGGAGGTCCGAAAGGAACTGCCCGTTGTCCATCTCGAATCGCATCACCTCAGCATATTCGGGAGTGCAGGCCACCAGATGGCTATCGATGGTGATGCCGCCGAAATGTGCCTCGCGCTTGGTCTCGCGAATCTGGAGAGCGTTCTTCACCGTCGGAATCTGCATCAGAGCATCGACATCATCGCGGCGAATGCCATACCTGACCCAGAACGTCGTGTCGGTAGACAACTCCTCGACGGGCAAACGCGAGCGGAGAATGATGTTCGTGGCGCCCAGTTCCTCGATCTGCCGTTGCGCCTCGTTGCTGATCCCCTCACTGATCGCCAACAGCCAGACCACGCTGGCAACACCGATGAAGATACCCAGCACCGTCAGCATCGATCGCAGCGGATGCAGGAATAGAGTCTTGACGGAGAGTTGCCAGATTCGCAGTTGAGAGAGCATTACGATGCGGGGGCGGCGTTTGTGTCAGGGCGCGAGCTTGCCGATTCGATCGGATGTTTCTTGGCTCGCCGATCGCCTGCAATCTCGAGCGGGTTCACGTCCGGCAAATCGGAACGCTTGATGTGTCGAAAAGGTGTCAGTGAGACTTGGTCGCCGTCGGCTAAGCCTTCCTCGACAACAACGTGCGTGTTGTTGTTCGAGCCAAGTTGAATCTGCTGCGTTCGCCAGCCGTTTTCTTCGCGCACAAGACAGTAAAGCAGTTCGTCGTGCTCGATCACCGCGGCCAGCGGCACTTGCAACACCTTTGGCCGTTCTTCAAAGAGGATCTTCACCTTGGCACGCAGGCCGGGGCGAATCGTCGTCGGTGGATCGATAAGCTGCACGACAGCGTCGTATTCCAACGGTGCTCCATGCCAGCGGATCGGATTGGGATACGCCGCGACTTCCTTCACTTCGCCACGCAGCACATTGTCCGGATCTGCATCCAGTTCGATTTCCGCCGGCTGCCCCGGCTTGATGCGATTGACGTGGGACTCGTTAATCTGAACATCGACCTGCATGTTCTGGAGATCGGGGAGTCGTATGACGATCTGGTTCTCCCGAATGATGGTTCCTTCCTCCATTACTTCCGGAGTATCACCGCGTCCATCTCGCTCGTTGGCATGCACGACTTGTCCAGCCGCTGGGGCTTCGACGAGGCAGTAACTGATCTGCTGTTCGAATTCGGCGAGTTTCTGCTCGCTAAGTTCCAGCGTAAAAGTAGCCGCATCGACATTCGCCTCCTGCTTTTCAATTTCCGCTTGATATTCGCCGACCATCTTGTCGCGAGTGAATCGCTTGTAGACATCAACTTTGCGCTCGGACGCGGCCACGTCCTTCTTCGCTTTCTCAACGGCGAACTCAGCGGCTGTGACCTGCAATTTGGTGATTAAGCCGCGGGCTGCAATCCGACGGTTGGAGGCCAGCACCAACTCGCTCTTACGGAGTTCTTCCTCGGCGACAAAGAGTTCGCCTTCTAGTAACTCCAACTCCTGCTGAAACAGCCCCTGCTCATACTCGGTTAGTGTACGTTGGGCATTATCGAGATCACTCTTCGCCTGAATCAGCAGTGCCTTATCGTTAGCGACCACGATCTTCTGGGCCAGCAACTCGCTTTGGAGTACCGAATCGTCAAACTGCAAAAGGAACTCGCCTTCCTTGACGTTGCTTCCCTCGTCACAGATCTTCAGTATGGGAGTGCCTGGCGCTCCGCGCGACTTGACGCGACACCGTACTTCGACGTTGCTACTGCTGGCAACATCGCCCGGCTCAGTTACGAAGGCTTGGAAGTCGCTCTGCTCAACCGTATGCAGCAAGAGCGTCTGGTCAGATTCCGAATGGTTCGAGCGACGCGTAAAAACGATAATGCCACAAATCACCGCCGCCACGCATGTGAGAACGACCAGCGTCGTTATCGTGTTACCCGATCGATAGGAGGGACGACTTGACATGCTGTTGATGCTGAGATGAAGAACGGCCGGCGGGACAGTTCATTATACTGAGGATCCCCACGGCTTGACTATTGTCGGCACTGTGGATTTGCGGCCTTCCGTGTGCCTCATTTCTCCCAAAGTGAGGTAATCGCCGGCTGGAGGGCGGCCGGAGTCCTATTCACGTGATTGGCCTTATGTTGCGGCGAAGGAGATGCTCTTCCAGAACAACACGGTACTCGCCAATCTCGATGTCACGTTCGCAGCACACAAGCATCAATGCACCGTCCGAACGAAAGTTTCCGTGCCACTCAACAAGTTGTTCATCGTCCCAGTCGCTGGAAACGGTTTGCCGATGTGATCGTCACCCCACACGGCCGGATCGATACGAGTAAGCTTCGCGTTGTCGTCGGCGACTGCCGAGGCAAACGCGGCTACAGTGCCCGCGAGCACTAGCAACCTCCAGACGGTTAATGACCATCCACGGCAAGGCATCCGAGTCACTCCTCACACGTTGGCTCGCACCCATCCCTGAGCTGCGTTGTCGCGTTGCCCTCCGTTGTCCAGGTAAGCCGCTTTGAACTTGCTCAGCGAGTCACCGGGGATGGCTTTCAGCTCCTGCTCTAGATCGACACCGTAGATCTTGGCAGCATTCAGGCCGAAGATATTCGCTTTGTCTTGCTTGGTTAGCTTTTCGTAGCCAAACTTCTCGCAGAGTTCGTCGCTGATTTGGAATCGCTTCATCGCATCGATCACCCATTGCGGCGATCCCCACCAGAGGTAAGCTGTACCCCAGATTACATGGTCCGATCCGTAGTACTTGACGTTCTTGCCGATCAGGTGCTGACACATTTCCGGATGCATAATCGATAACAAGCCGAAGGATGATCCGATTTCAGGATAGACATTGTTCAGTTCTGGATTGCGTTCCTTGATCTTCATCAATTCGGCGTGCCAAGCAAAGTCGCCCGTCGTCGGGTCGTAGAATCCGTCCTTCTTGAATTGCGGCTGGCCAGGTCCGTGCTTGAGCGCGGAATGGTACGCAATGAAAGTTAGATCCGGATGATCCTTGGCGGCCTTTTCCAGGTCACCCGGATGCGTGAAATGGCCAGGGTGCGCGACTGCGACGCAAAGCCCTTGTGCACACTAAACACCTTCACGCCCAGTTCCTTGGACTTCTCGTAGAACGGATACGCCATCTTTTCATCATCCATGCGGAAGCCGTCGCCCGAGCGGCCGGGGTCACCTGCTGCACCGTCCAACAAACGCCGCCGAGCATATCGCTGAGTCAGTCCTTATTGAGGTCATCATCAAAGGGATAACGATGCGTGTATCGGTCAATCTGCAACTCATACCATTCGTAAATTCGTCGCTACGAAATCAGTGCTTCCGTGCCTATTTCGTGAGCCAATTCTTCATTTGTCTAGTGACGAACTCGGACGCGTCCTGTTGAACGAAGTGGCCAGCGTTGGGAATCGTCACGAGCGTCAAGTCCTTTTCCAGCCACTGCCATGTATCGTTGAGTCCGCCAGGTAGCAGCGCGGTGTCTTTGAGCCCGTGGATCATAAGCACCGAGCATTTGACTTTGGGCGTATCTACTTGTTCGTCGTACGGTTCGCGGGGGTAGTTCGCTTTATAGTAGTTCAGCATCGCGTCAAACGACGATCGCTTGAACGCCTCGACGTACTTCGCGCGAGCATCCGCATCGGTCACCCAGAACGTCAGTCCTTCGGCGGTCAGTTGCGAGGCAGCATCGGACTGTTGAAACCGACGAGCGTACGCCGACGCCTTCCGCTGTTCAGGATTGTTCGCCAACTCGCGGCGCAGCGCGTTCAAATGCGGAAGGTTCAGAATGATCAGCCGCTCAGTCATCTCGGGATGTGCCATCGCGAATGACCACGCAACCGCTCCACCCCAATCGTGCCCGACAATGACCGCTTGCTTCTGACCGAAGTGCTTGACGACCGCCTTCACGTCGCTGACCAATTTCGGCATCGCGTAGTTTTCAATGCCGGTGGGCCTGTCACTCTTGTTGTAACCTCGCTGGTCAATCGCAACGACTTGAAAGTGCTCCGCCAGGGCCGGCATCTGCGCACGCCACGTGTACCAATAGTCCGGGAAGCCATGAAGCATCACCAACAGAGGGCCTTCGCCTGTCGTGACGTAATGGATCTTCACGCCATCCGAGTCGGCGAACCCATGCTTTCCTAAATCGTCGGCCACGACGCTGGTCATGCAGAGGGCCGACAGCAACGCTCCAGCCATCGTGTACTTTGGCAGCACAGAGATCATGTTCTCGCTCCTGATGGCGATTTCTAGTGCAGTGATCAAAACTCCGGTCCGGTTTCTATCAACCGGGATTTCCCATTTGGGTTGAGCATGGAACCGCTCCAAGCCTAAATCCCTCGCCATCTTAACATCGCGGCCCCCCCCCCC
>PBSM01000122.1 GCA_002726245.1 Planctomycetaceae bacterium
TTCCATCTTCGAGGAGCTTTTAACGAACAAATCCCTGCGATTGCAGGGCTCAAAATATTCTTGGTCGGACACTAACTACGCTAGGCTCATTTCGAAGTAGCGCTGTTCAATTAGTCTCACCGACAGAACGTCCACGATTCGTAGCAAGCCCAACTGCACCAAGACGAGAAACCGGCCCATCGCTTCCAAGTCTTGGAACACCAAGAGTCATTGGACGCTTTCGGCTTAAATGTTAGACGGACTGCAGGCTCATGCTTTTGCCTGACCTGCGTATAGAATTCGGCCGGGCTGATCGCATAGTGAGGTTCGTCGAATTCGAAGCGACCGGTGCTGGCAAGGGCCGACGATACAAACTCGGCGCAGTGAATCCCACCGCTCGGCTTGCCGCGCACGTACCCTTTTATCGAGTAACGTCGCCCAAGCTGTGCGTTCATAGATTGCTTCAAGCGTTGAACCTCGTCAGCGCTGTATGAAGTCTTTGGCCGCAGTAACAAGACACTAGTCTCGGGGTCACGCCGAGCGTTGAGCTCCGCAAGCTCCTTCCAATAGCTTGGCAACGGCAACTGCCGGACCTTCGCCGGTGTCGCCTCATACACCCACGGCTGACCACCCTTGTGAACGACTACCGCGACGTGAGTGACCTCCGCGCCGGTCCAACTCGCCACCGGCTTGTTGCTGTTCTTTAGAACCAATAACGATCCATCCGGAACATCTACCGCACTTGGCAACAGCATCGTTAACAGTAGAAGCTGATTCATACGTCCTCCCGATTGTGTGAGACGAACCTGTGTTAGGTTGCCGCCAGCGGAGCAATTGTCACGTGCGCCAAGAACATGGCAAGGCATGACGTCACGTATCTCTCAGCAGCCACGGTGGTTAAGCATTTTCCGCCTCTGAGAGACCCTGTGAAGCTGGCTCCAGCGAGCATCCAGTCAGGCGCATGTGCGCGACCGTATGACATACTTGCCGATGAAGTCGCGAAGAAGTTGCTCGGCGATCGGTGTTTGCTGGCAGTGCGTACGCTCGAATTCATCGACTGTCATGCCAGCGATTTTTTCTATGTAGTGAGGGTAGGCCTCGACGCGTTCGATCAGAGCTTCCCGATTCAGCTCTGGATGAAACTGAGTCGCATAGATTGGCTTGTTGCGGAGACGAAAAGCCTGGTTGGTGACGAGTTCGCTTGACGCGAGCAAAACCGCATCTTCAGGCAGCCTGGTGACAATGTCCTGATGTCCCATTTGAGCCATGAACTGCTCGCCGGCATTCTGAAAGACGTCGTCCTTCCTTCCTGCCTGTGTCACAGTGACAACGACCGACCCGAGCTCGGCTCGACTTGCGTCGGTGACCACTTCACCACCGAAGGCCTTTGCCATTGCCTGGAATCCCCAGCACGATGCGAACGTGGGCTTGGCAAGGGCATACAGCTCGTGCATCGCGGCCAGTGCGGCTGGCAGCCACGGGCCACCCTCGGCGACGGAGTATTCACCACTACCACCAAGCAAAACGGCATCCCACGATTGGAGTTGATCTGGCGTCGGAGCGCCGGTGAGCAAGTCGATGACTTCAATCTGTTTAAGCTCACAACGAAATGCGTTTGCGAAGCAACGCACCTCTTGCTCCCTCATCGGATCGTCGGCGTTGCGCGTTTGCAACAGAAGAAAACGCAAATCACTTACCAAGAGACTTCGACCTTTTGACCGATCGATACGCCGAGCATGATCTTTGCGCTGTCCTCGACGATTTCAAGTTCCAGACAACCACTGCTGCCTACGATTGCGATCAAAGTAAAGGGCGGTTGCCCGTGCTCGCCATCGAAGATGCCGAGTGTTTCGTGCTCGTCACATCGCACTGTAACGACGTCGCCTCGCGGCACGTTCTCTAACTGAGCAGCCGCGATATCCGTAACAAGATTGCCTGATTCTGTGATCGAAACCACGGTCCCCTCGATCCGCATCGCCATTCACAATCTCCGCTCGACACCGCGTTCTCTGATCGCAATTCCCAACCCGTACGGAGGGTGAGAGAGGCATTATTCTAAGGCTTCGCCGCGTAGTGGCCAAGCCAGTTCGAGAGAATCTGCGTTTCAGAGAGGCCGCAATCACCGCTGATAGATAGGCAGGTATGCCTTATCGAGTTGCAGCATGATCAAGTTGCAAGAGGTGACGTAGATGTTGCCGATGTTTCCAGTCCAGGCTCCGCCGGCAGTCTGCTCATCGATGATGCGGTCATAGAGCTTGTCTCGGAACGGCCCCCAGACTTCAATCCCCTGCCGATAGACGACTTGTGCGTAATAGAGGTACGTATAGTGCCAGTGCCCGAAGGAACGGACTCCACTCGACAGATCGTGAAGATTCCGCTTCGCGTACTTCAGCATGTCCGGCACGTGCTCACTGTCGTAATCACCTGCATTGTACAGTGTTGCCAAGGCTGCCGCGGTGATAGCCGGCCGCGAACTGCCTCGATTGCGGGAACTATACGAGATCCCTCCGTCGCTGTTCTTGCATGTGTAGATATATTGCTTGGCGTTATCGATCACTTCGGCAGGGACTGGGATGCCGGCGTTTCGACAGCCGCGTAGACCTTGCACTTGCGTGATCGTCGTCGAGCCTTCATCGAAGTTATTGCCGTCGCGCGCGCTGACATAGCCCCAACCGCCCGACGGAGTCTGAGCTTTGCCGCTGAAATCGACCGCTCGATTCAAGATATCAATTAACTCTTCACGCCGCTCTTGGTCTTCCTCTTCACCAAGCACTTGTGACAGGAACAACATCGAAAAACCGTGGCCGTAGGTATAGCGATTGTCCGAGTGAGGATCGCCGAGCAAGCCGTTTGGCCGACTCTTGGTCGTCAGGTAATCAACGGCTCGGCGGATGTGACGTGCATACGGCCCCTGGGTGGTGGTCGAACCAGAAGAGATCAACGCCGTTCCCGCCAGAGCTGTCATCGCCGTTGGATAGTTACCAGCAGTCCAATGGCCGAGTGAAGACTGACTACCCGCAACCCACTTCAGCCCGCGATCGATCCCAGTTTCCCACTTAGGATCTTTCTTCGCACCGGCTGCATGGCGTGCAATCGTGCCGCATGCGCCGATACCCAGTAACGAAGCCATTGTCTTGATTGCCGCGCGGCGCGAAAGGCGGTTTTGCATGTCTCAATCCCTTGCCGTGGGCAGGTTCGCCCAGCCGTACTCAACGAGAGGCAGCTTGATAACCTACCCCACAAACCAATTCTACTCCATGAATCAGCAGCACTTCTTTACAGCTTCGGTAGCGGCATGGGGTTGGTGACTTTCACGTACGGAGCGTGATAGTCCGGATGAAGATCGACTCCAAACCCGCGCCGCAGTTCCCACGCAGCTCGCGCGGCCCAGGGGCTACCAGGATGCTCCTCTTGGAGTGTCTTGAACAATACAGTCGCCCGGTCGATGTATGGTTTCGATTCCTCTGTCCGGGTCTGGCGGACGGTCCCGACATCCCAATGAACAAGACGGGCCGTCCCCTTCATCAGCGGTGCCGTCTTGGGCTTCTGCATGAATGCCTCAAGCGCTACGCCATATTCATACATCCTCGCCTGATAAGCGACGAGTTGTGCAAAAATGACGTCATAGTTGGCTTGCCATCGTGGGTCAGCCTCTTGCTCGCGCAACCGTTTGCCTTCGGCTAAAGCCTTTTCCGCTTCAGCCATATAACGCAGATGCATCAGGGCCTTGGCTTGCTCTTGTTTCATTTGGTTACGGTATTCGTTGGGAATCAGCGAAAACGTCATTCGCATTTCAACCGCTTTGTTCGACTTGTTGTGTGGATTGAGATCCGAAATCACCTTCCACATCATGCTTCGCAACGGGTACTTGTCACGATCAAAGAACACTTCCTGCCGGGCTCGCAAGTCCGGTCGGTAGGGTCGCAACGCCTCTAGCTCGTACTTCTCTTTCTGGGCCCCGACGAGATTCGTCTCGACACTGGGCAACATGAAGAAAACGCCGTTCGTCTCACGAGCCATGCGAGTTTGCTCGTAGGGGCCAAAGCCGCTGCTGAACGCGTCGTGCCTTCGGCGGAAGCCGTTCGTTTGCAATTGCTCGGGGAACCCCGTTTCTGGGCCGCGATCAATTCGCAGCCAGTGGTGGCGTCTCGTATCCTTAGCGATCCAGAGGATGTGGGCGTAGGGATAACCAAACACCGACTCGCGACCCAACACAAACATCTTGCACTTTGCCGACTTAGCCTCGGCGATCGCCTTCTCAAGGAACGCGTCGTTGTTGGCTCGGTTGCCACTTTCGTCCGTCACCAAGATCATGCACATTTGCCGACCGCGCTGAGCGATTTTGCGGTAACGCGAGATCGCTACGCCGACAGCCTGACACATCATCTCTTCGCCGCTATCGTCGATCGGAACCGAGTCGATTGCTTTGCGGATTTCATCGCGGCTGCTCGTCGCCTTGCCACCCGTGTGATCGATGAAGCCTTTGCCATAGCTCGTTACTGCTGTCAACAACGCGTCGCTGTTGGAGTTGCCCGTGATACCAAGTTGATTGTAAACGTTCGCGACGCGATCTCGGATCTCCTGCTGGTCGTCCTTCATACTTTCTGATTGATCGAATGCCCAAACGACAAGCACGTTGTTTTCGTCCAGCATCCACATGATCTCTTGTGCGATGCGGTCCATCGCCGTCTGATAATCGTCAACGATATCGCGAGGCTCGCCTTTGACTTCGCCATCGGGAACAGCTTCGATCAGGTCGCGCGAATCAGGGATGCCGATCGTCGGTGCATTGATGACGATCTCCGTGTTCTCAGCCTTCTCGACAAGTGTCATATCAAGCGTCGGGCTTCCCGCGGCGACAGGGCCTCCGCCAGCAATTCCGACAGCAGGAGCGGCACTGAAGACAGAGACCGTCTCCTCGGTGACCGTCTCGATCTCTTCTTGCAGCTCAATCTCGACGGGTGGATCTTCGATTTCTTCTCTGGGTGCCGATGCAACCAGCATCTGAGTCGCGGCTTTGATCTGATCGTCAAACGTCCAGACAGCCAGCAGAACGATCACAACAACGTGAGCGATCATCGAAAATCCGCAAGCTCCGACGCCGCGCAACGCATCTCGAAAGCTGAACGAACGTCGCAAAAGCGGTTCGTCGTACTCTTCGTCTTCGTATTCGTACTCTTCCTCCGCTTCTTCCGCTATCGGCTGGGCCGGATCTGGTGTCAGCGATGCTGGTGCTGCTGCAGGCATCGCCGTGGTAGCAAGCGGATCGAGCGTCGTGGCATCTGCCGCGAGCGGGTCGGGCGACAGCGGATCACCTTCGAGCGGATCGAGTTCTTCGAGAGAATCGGTGGCGAGTGGAGCTGCCCCCAGTGGATCGATATCACCCGCCAGCGGATCGAGTTCTTCCAAGGTTTCGAGATCCGCAGCCAGAGGATTGGCTTCCAATGGAGTCAGCTCTTCCAACGGTTCGAGATCACCAGAAAGAATGTCATCGGTGGCCATAAGGATAGACCTCGTCAAGCTCTTGGTTGTTCCGGTAGCTTTTTGTGGGTGACCGTCTGCGCGCACGACCACACGTACCTCAAGCGATTATAACGGGTTACGCCAGCTAAGAGCTAGGTTTACTCCGGAAATATCGTGCTCTCTATTCGCGATTATCGTGGGAAAGCGGCGAGAAGTGGCAGCCTGAGAAGTCGATTCCTGCCGAATCAGCAGACTCTGCCAAGATGGAACAGTCTCTCTAACTCGCCCGACGGCAGACTAGGCGCTTGGTACGGGTGTGGGGCTTTACCCTGCGTGGATCGCACGACCTGTACCGCGTATGCCTATACTGCCGATGCGAAGGAGAGCCGCCGGTGGCGCGGTTTTCATGATTCTGTGGGAGGATTTGCGATGGTGCAGCGACCTCAGCTCGGTCTCTTCGCTTTGTCGGTCGATGTTCGTGGAGATCTCTCCAAGCAACAAATCACCGGCCTTCTGCAAACACTTCGCCGCGTCCGCACACCTGCGACGCTCTCGCTGCCTTCGCCCGGGGCGCACGAGCTCGTCTCGCGAGCCCTTGTCGAGCCGCTTCAGCACGACTTTGCGATTCTCGCAGATCCGAGTTGGGCGAGCCAACAGGCGGGCCGTACAAAGTTTGCCCGAGAACTGGCACGAAGAGTCAACGTCGCTACTTCCAATGGAATCGACGTTCGTACGCTAGCGCTCGACGACACCGAACTGACGGGCAACCTCGACCTGCTCGTGAAGCATCGCATCTCGATCGTGCGCAGTCACTCGCAGGCCGGCTTCCAGCCACAGTCACTTCGTTTTGGGATCTGGCAAGCACCCGTTTCCTTCTCGCTCCCATCGGCATCCCGCTGGTCGCTTGTTGGAGTCGAATGGGCTGTGAGCCGCGCCTTGTCGAAGGCAGCCAAAGCACGGGATCTGGTCCACATCGTCACAGACGCAAATGCCTTATCCGATCCCAGCGTCTACTCCACACTTGACCGCATCCTCACTCTCGTGCAAAAGCGGCAAGCCAAGGGGCAGATCACGGCGGTGACTCTCGGCGGTCTCGTCGATTCACTGACGCCGCAGCGGCGAAAACAGGCTTCGAGGTCGGTGCTGCGTGTTGCGTAATCGCCGCGTGTCGGCGGATATCCGTGGAGCGTAGTTGGACAGCGCACTTTGAGGCATGATAGCATGCACAAGTTCGTGTGAGTACATTGTTTAACCGCAAGCCGGAGGCGTCCGCGCTGCGCTGGGAGCGGACGCCTCCGGCTTGCGGTTAAACGACGGATTGGTAACGGTTTATCCCTGCTAGATTCAACCCAAAGTGGCGCTGTCCAATTAGGAACGAACCAACAATTAAACCGGAATCTTGGGTAGGCGTGCGGCGATAGTTTCCGAGCGTTGTCCCGAAGGGACGGTGGCGAACTGGCGTGCCAACTCCTTGCCATCGTCCCTTCGGGACTAGGGAGTGTGTGTTTACGTACGTTCCCCCAGACTGAAGCTGGGGCTAATTGACCGGGTCCCTTCGGGACAATCATTCCAACCGAGATGCCGGATTGATTTCAAGTCCGTGCCTTAACGCACTCTCCGGAACTTCTTCTTTTTTCTGCAGTTGGGCTAAAGATCCGGCCACGCGCTGCCGATGCTCCGTGATGTGCCGATTGCGCAAACTGGGGGAAGTTTACCGCCTGGCTCCGATAATCGAGAATCCTATGAGAATCCGCTGCCTCCCTCGCTCGCTGTTTCTGCTCGCTTGCCCTCTCATCTTCCTAAGTGGATGCGCCTCGCTTGGGGGCTCGGTTGGTGACCTCTTTGGTCCTGAACCCGAGATATCAAAGTCAGACGTACCGCCACCGAAGGGCGTCCCCTCGTTTGTTGTCGAACTGCGTCCCGAGAATAAGCCGGCGGAACCTCATAAACTTCCTCTGATGGATGAGGCGACTTACGTTGCACAGGTCGTGGAAAAGTCGCGGGCCATCAAGCGATTTGGTCGAGTGAAGATCGAGTTATGGCGTCCACGTCCCGATGGTGCGGGGCATCACAAACTGGACGTGCCGTTCGATCGGAAGGGTGGCGCGATTCCGCCCGGCTACGACTATGCGATCCGCCCGAATGATCGATTGGTGATCATCGAGGACGCGTCAACCATCCTAGACGATATGCTCGATTCCGTGACGGGCCCCGTATCGGCGGCAATCCGTTAGCTCAACGCATGCCGTGCCGGAACGCTCAACCGGCCACGCGCCAACGGACGTTGAACATCTGTATCATGACTCCCAGCAACAGCAGGTTGATGGCTAGGGTAAGAACTGCATAAGTCCCAACAAGCGGCCAGTTGCCGGCGGGAACAGCGTCTTCGTCGCTTCCCAGATAATCCATGTCGAGCGGAATTGCTTGCGCCGCCGCAAATGGACTCGTCACGCCTGTCCACTCCGCCCACCGGGCCGCTTCCGAGTCGTAGAACGAAGTTGCAAAGTAGCTGATCGCCAGCGGTACGCAGAACAGCACGATGATGCTCAAGTACGAAACCATCAGGCTCAGCGAGGTCTTTCGGAAGATCACGGAGCAAAACAGTGCGACCATCGCCGTGGTCAGGCACGTTAAGAGCACAATGCCAAGGTAGGCGGCAACGCAGTGCAAGTTCGGCCAGTACTGCGACACCATCAAACAGGCGAGCAATACAGGCCAAAGCAGAAACATCGTCAAGACACTCGAAACCCGAAGCCCGGCGATCAGCTTGCCCCACAAGATTTGCCACGGTGTGATCGTCGTGGTCAGCAAGAGATCGAGCGTCTCGCGTTCACGCTCGCTCGTCACACTGCCCGCCGAGAAAACTGGGCCGACCAGAACGTTGAACAGCACAACGTAACAGATATACCACGCTGCGTATTGCGACCAGATGTAAAGGCATACCGCCATCAAAGGAATGGCGAGGACCATGCTGACTTGGATCACCAAGCGCAGCATCAACGTGCCCTGGCTAAATATCTCGCTGCGGATTTCCTTGTCGTAGATGGGGTTGGAGTTGTCTTCAAGTAGGTCGTCCCGCTTGGCCGGCGCGAAGAGTTTGTCCGGAAACTGGTCGCGTTGAATCACGAGGCCAACGGCTTCTTGTGCCTCGACTTCAAGATCGACGACCTCTTGCCCTTCACTGCCGACATCCGGTGGATGCAGTAATCTGGCGGCAGTGTTCGCCAGCAGTACTAGGCAGATCGCGCCCGCAACGACCGGCAGCACGGTCACGGTCATCAGCAAACGGAAAGGACCCCAGTCCGCCAACAATAGCCACGCGAGAACGCCACCCATCGCCAGTGGCAAGATCAACAGGTATGACACAACCAACGAAGCGGCTGTACGTTTGAAGAAGCTACTACAAGCGACGCTGATTGTGCCGAAAAGGATCACCGAAATGATCAGCCCCATATAGGCAGCGAGCACTTCGTACAGAGAGATGCCGCCCAAGGGCAAACAAAGCATGATGATTGGCAGAGATGTAAACACTAGCACCGCGAGGTGTGTGAGAGAGGCGACCATCTTGCCGAAGACGATAGCCGTAGGTCGCAACGGGCTAGCGAGAAGCATCTCGTAGGTCTTGCGCTCCTTCTCGCCCGTGATTGTGCCTGCGGCGAAACTCGGTGCCATCATCGAAGCGAGGATGTACTGCCCGATGAAGAACATATCGGCGAGTTTCCTCGCGTCTGAGTCCCCACTTTCCGTGAGATCAAGATGCGAATTCTGTGGCCAAGCGAAATACACGACCAGCGCGAGCAGTGCCTGGTACAAGAACAGCAGGACAAATCCTCGCGACATTCGCAGATTGACGAGAAGTTCGCGTTGGAGGACTGCGTTCTCAAACAGGTACATGCAATCAGTCTAGCGCCGCGGTTAACGATCAGCAACTAGCCTTGTTCAGCTAGGCGGTTGCCCCGGTCAAGGCTATCGTTTCAACTTGGCTAGCAGCGATTATGCTAGAGGCAAACCAATTCACACCAGCAGGCACTCTTCGATGACAGAAGACCACAGATTGACACCCGGTGATGCGATCAACTTGAGCGAACTCGCGACACGAGCCGACACATTCCACGAGAATCGCAAAGCGGCGGAGAAGGTATTCAACGAACTCCGAATCGAGTTGGCGGAATGGCAGCGGCGACTGTACGCTCACGGTGAGCATAAGCTGCTAATCGTTCTGCAAGCGATGGATGCAGGCGGTAAAGACAGCACGATTCGGAAGGTCTTTCGTGGCGTGAATCCGCAGGGCGTGCGAGTGAACTCGTTCAAGGCACCAACTTCCGCGGACTTGGCTCATGACTTCCTGTGGCGAGTCCATAAACTAGTGCCTGGAACTGGAACGATTGGCGTGTTTAACCGCTCGCACTACGAAGATGTTCTCGTCGTTCGAGTTGAGGAAATTGTCCCGCAGAGCGTCTGGGAGGCACGCTACGAGCAAATCAATCAGTTCGAGAAGTTGCTCACCGAAACGGGCACGACAATCCTGAAGTTCTATCTGCACATTTCAAAGGATGAACAGCGCGAACGATTTCAGGATCGAATCGATGAGCCGGAGAAACACTGGAAGTTCTCTCACGCTGATCTTGAGAAACGCGAACAGTGGGATGCTTACATGGAGGTTTACCAAGCCGCACTCAACCGTTGCACGACCGAGTGGGCTCCCTGGTACGTCATCCCCGCCGATCAGAAATGGTATCGCAACCTGGCAATCGCGCGAGCCCTGGTCGGGACGTTACGTAATCTAAACCCAGAGTACCCGAGTCCGAAGGTCGATATCTCCCACTTGAAGATCGACTAGGCAATCAGCTCATCCAATTGCCCCATGGCGAACAACTCGTTTAGATACTCGTCGAAAGCAGGCTCTTCGTCATCCGCTGTGTAGGCATCGTCCGCCGGCAACGGGGATTCGTCAGTCGGAGGATCGACGGCCGACTCCTCGTCGGGAAGCGCGGGCTCTTCTACCGTCTCTTGCGTTGGCTCATCGGCTGGCAATGCGGAGTCCTCTGGTGGTAGTGTGATCACACCTGTGGCGCCTGACGCACCTGGATCCGCCGGTTTCGGCGCAGCCGCGATGGCCGCCGGTTCGCTTACGCAGTTGTCCTTATTAAGACAGTTAAGTTGGATGACAAGATCGATCGGTGTTAAAAGACCATCGCCATTGACATCGACGTTCAGACCATCCACAGGCAATTGAATCGTAGTCGGGTCTGACTGCTCGCCCGACGATTGCGGTGCGAGCTGGCCCGAACCGTGCGTGTTGAGGGCATTGATCACATACAACGCGTCAATCGGAGATGTTACGCCGTCGCCGTTCGCGTCTGTAGGTTGCTGATGGTTCTGCCAGGAACTCAATACCTGGACGGTACCATTGAGAATGACGGACGCCGCGCTGGAACCATTTGTCTCAAAGAAGCTCGAGTTATCGACGGCCGTCGCCATCAAGTTCAACGCGAAACTCCCAACATGAACACCCGTCGTATCGAGCTTGAACTCAACAAGCGAGCCATTCGCCTTCGCATCCAGACCATCGTTGAAAGAGACCTGCCCTTGTGCAGTGTTTCCATCCCAACTGCTGCTCTCATCATGCGGAAACGTATTCCAGAGCGAGCCAAATTGAACACCTTCGAACACAGGCCCGAAGCCACCCTTCCCGACTTGTGCCTTCAAGCTGAACGCAGCAACCAGCGGATCCGATGCCTCGGTGCTGGAGACCGAAATATCAACCGACTCACCCGTTGTATTCGGCTTAACGAAGTGGTGCCCAACGTCGATGACGATCGCTGGCATGTTCCGATCTTCGAGAGACTCGAAGCGGACTCTGCGCGCTCGAACACTACACACCAGTCGCGCGCGAAACATTCTCGTAAGGCGTTCCAACACGGAGATGCCGTCCGGGTGGGGGATTATCTAAGGCAGTTAAGCTGATAGCGTATAGACTTTCGGCGAATTATGCAAATCACTTGCAGTTTTCGAGAGGGCCTTTGCTTTGTCTAGGTTGCACAGGAGCCCGATACTCGTTTCCTCACTTTGCCTGCTGGTAGTACCCACACGGACGCTAGGCTAGGGCTTCGTCAAGTCTTAAAAAGTGGGGTAGCATCCTGCTTGCCGTGTGTTTCGCCCGGTGAATCGCAAGCTGGAAGCTTACGCCACGAAACTGCAACCCCAAGTTTTAGTTTTGACGAA
>PBSM01000123.1 GCA_002726245.1 Planctomycetaceae bacterium
CGCCACATCGGCCAGTCGGCGGGATTGGTCTTCGAGTTGATTGGTCATTCCCTTTCGACACGACTGACAGCTCCTCTTGCAACAAGAGCGGGTCCCCAGCTCAATACATGCCTCTCTCCTTCAGAATCGCTTTGTTCCTAAGCTTGTCGGCCGTGTCGAGTGAGGCTGCTGGCAAGTGATCGCTCGCGTCGTGTCATCGGCCTTCACACAGGTAATAACGGAGCTGCGCCACGCATTACGAAAAAGTTCAGGAAAGAGAGACCGGGCTGTGGATCCGCTTGGACAGCAGGCCTGGCACTGAGAATCAAGGCGCACGCGTGTAGTGGCATCCTTGCCGCCGTACCGCACGGTCTTCTGCCCCAAGTATTCTCCGCTGACGATCAAACTTTAGGCCGATTCAAACGTTGTAACGCTTCACTTTCGCTCCGCGAGAACAGCATGGTTCCAACAGCCCGCTTGGCTTGATTATAGTTTGGCAAGCGGAATGAAATACGAAGTAGCCCGGACCGACGGTCGCGGAACCCCTGACCAGTTTTTCTGCGAGCACGTGAGTCCAACTGGTCGATTGATGCAACACCAACCCATGTCCTCCCATCGTGACAACCCGCTGCTGGAGGCGAAACCGTCCGCCCCCCTGTCGCTTACCAGGCGACTTTTCCGTGCGCTTGGCTCTTCATTGGTTGTGTCGCTTGGACTCCTGAGCTTTCCCAGTATCGCAACATGGATGGTCACCGTGTGGCTGCTTTGGCATACCGTCTGCGTCGTCCGCGATCGACCTGGTTTCGTCATGCTCCTTGCTTGCTTCGGTATCCTCGTCGCAAAGCAGTTCGCTTGGATGCCCGCTTTGGTTTTGCTACTCGGCTGGTTGCTGGTTGTTGGTATTGTTCGTGGACGTTACGCGATTCGAGGTCTCACGCGACTTCGGTTCATCTGGGTGGGAACGGCATGTCTTTGGATGGCTTGGGGATTCTTCGCCTGGGAATGGAATCGAGTTTCAACGTGCGATCGCGCGGTTGACGCATGGGATCCCGTTCGTCCTGTCCTGTGTCTTGGCGACAGCTTGACATCTGGGATCATTCCCGAGCCAGGATACCCCGGACAGTTGAAGACGATGATCGATGCCCCGATCATGAACCTTGAGCAATCCGGAATCACTGTCGATCAGGGTGTCAATCGACTACGACGGGGATTAGCGCAGAAGCCACAAGTTGTCGTGATTGAGTTGGGCGGACACGACTTCATGCGGGGTCATTCTCGCGTTTCAACAAAAGTGAATCTCCAGAAACTCATCGACGCTTGCCGCGGTCAAGGTGCCGAGGTCGTGTTGTTCGAGATTCCCAGGGGCTTTATCTTCGATCCCTTTCGAGGGCTGGAACGTGAACTGGCATATGAGAATGATCTCGCATTAGTTCCCGATACGGTGATTCGCAACCTTGTAATCTGGAGTCCAGCGACGCCGCTTGACGCGTGGTTCAAGGACTGGCGATTGAGCGACGACGGAATTCACAGCAATCCCCAAGGCAGCAAGTTCATGGCAGCGTACGTTGCTGACGCGCTGGAACGGATGTACGGAGAGAGTTGCAGGCAGTAGCGAACCGTCGCGTTGGTCAGGGACATCGAAACCAAGCGTGTCACAACGCAGCCCGACAACCTCCGTATAATGAGAGGCGACTTCGCTCGTAAAGGAATCTCGATGCCTGACCCTTTGTTGCTTCTGGCAGCGGTGAACTTGCTGATCTGCGTTGCGGTTGGTGTGCCGTTGTTCCTTGGGATGCGCCGGCTTTGCAAGTTGGAGACCGTTGAGCCGATCACCGACGAGACTTTGCCGAAGGCGTCGGTGATCGTCCCAGCTCGGAATGAGGAACGGGATGTTGAAGAAGGCTTGCAGTCGCTGCTGCGTCTCGACTATCCAGACCTCGAGGTCTTGGTCGTCAATGATCGCTCGACCGATCGCACAGGCGAGATCCTCGATCGGATCGCAACCGAACATCCCCAACTCCAGGTCGTCCACATCACGGAGTTGCCCGCGGGCTGGCTGGGGAAGAACCATGCCATGCAGCACGGGGCTGAACAGGCAAGCGGAGACTTGTTGCTGTTTACCGACGCCGACGTCGTGATGGAACGAAGTGTATTGCGTCGCGCCGTTTCGCATATGATTCGCAACGACGTCGATCATCTCCCGATGTTGTTCAGGATCCAAATGCCGAATTGGCTGCTGGAGTCGTTTGTCGTCACGTTCACGATCTATCTGATGACTTATTGTCGTCCATGGAAGTGCCCCAATCCCAAGAGCGATGCTCACATCGGCATTGGCGGCTTCAACCTTGTTCGCGCCGACGTCTATCGAGAGATTGGCACTCACGAGGCTATTCGAATGCGGCCGGATGATGACTTGAAGTTCGGAAAGCTGGTCAAGAAGCACGGCTTTCGCCAGGAATGCGTCACCGCGGTCGAGCTGATGCACGTCCCTTGGTACGCATCGATTCGTGAACTCGTCGTCGGGCTAGAGAAGAACGCCTTCTCCGGCGTCGATTACAATCTGGCTTATGCCTTGATGGCAAGTTCTTCAATGCTGTTGTTCAACGTCTTCCCGTTCGTGGCATTAGCGATTGCTCGCGGGAGCGCCTGGTGGGTCTACCTCGCCGTCGTGTTGAGCCTCTTGGGAATGGGGGCGGATGCCGCGCGTAACGGGAAGTCCCGCATTTCCTGCTGCTTCGGCTTTCCGTTGGCAGCGTTAATGTTCGTTTTCATTCAATGGCGGACGATCTGCTTGAATCTTTGGCAGGGTGGGATCCGCTGGCGGGACACACATTATTCGCTGGCGGAATTGAAAGCCAACAAAGTGTAGGTATCATCAACTCAACAGTAGACGCCACCCACCTGGAGAACCCCATGCCTCACCTCCGAACAGCTTCCCTTATCTTCGTTCTTTTTTGCTGGTCGTTTCACTCGCAAGTCGAAGCCGCATGGAAGGCCGGTGCCGCAAAGATCAACATCACGCCCGACGAGTATATGTTAATGGCAGGGTATGGCGGGCGCGATGACCCGGCGAATGGAAAAGTGACAGACCTGTGGGCGAAGGCGCTAGTGCTCGAAGACGCTGAGGGTGAGCGTGGTGTCGTGATCACGTTGGATCTGGTTGGTATCGATCGGACCCTGTCGGTTGCCATCTGCAAGTCGCTGGCGGAAGAACACGGATTGACGCGACGACAGATATCAATTTGCACATCGCACACGCATACGGGACCGGCTGTGGGGATGAACCTTGGCCCGCTGCATTACTTGATTACCAACGAAGCAATGCAGAAGCAAGTTGACGAATACGCGATTGTGCTGCACAACAAAGTCGTGAAGGTGGTTGGCGAGGCGATCGCGAACATCTCAGCAAGCCAGCTTTCGTGGGGCAACGGGCGTGCGACCTTCGCGGTAAACCGGCGTGAAAACAAGCCGTACGACAAAGTTCCGCAATGGCGCACGGAAGGCGTCCTGAAAGGTCCCATCGATCACGATGTTCCTGTTCTAGCCGTCCGCGACGCCGAAGGAAAGTTGACCTCCGTCTTGTTCGGTTATGCCTGTCACGCAACAGTTTTGAGCTTCACTCAATGGTCCGGCGATTACCCCGGTTTCGCGCAGATTGAGTTGGAGAACTTGCATCCCGGCTGCGTTGCGTTGTTCTGGGCCGGTTGCGGAGCGGACCAGAATCCACTCCCGCGCCGCACCGTTGAAGTTGCCCAGCATTATGGCAGACGTCTCGCTAATGCCGTCGATTCAGTCTTGCTCACGTCCAGCATGATTCCCATCGAAGGTGGACTTGCGACCAGCTACGCCGAAATCGATCTGCCCCTCGCAGAACTTCCGTCGAAAGAACAGATTGTGAAAGACACAGACTCATCCAACCGGTACGTTGCCGCTCGCGCCAAGATGTTGCTCAAGCAGTTGGAGAACGGACCGTTAAGCCAGACTTACCCTTATCCCATCGGAAGTTGGAAAATCGGGGGCGACGTCCAATTCATTTCGCTGGGAGGTGAAGTTGTCGTCGATTTTGCGATTCGCTTGAAGGCCGAGTTAACTGGATCCAAGACTTGGGTCGCCGGGTACGCGAATGACGTGATGGCATACATTCCGTCGCGAAGGGTTTTGACGGAAGGCGGATATGAAGGTGGGGGTGCCATGGTTTACTACGGCCTACCTAGTGTGTGGGCACCCGTAGTAGAGAACGATATCGTTCATGAAGTCCACAGGCAGTTGGGAACAAACAAATAGGCTCGCATTACCGCCGGTCTGTGTTAGAATGCCCCGATACTGCACTATGCAAGTCCGTTCCTAATAACAGTTTCGCGATCGGATTGGTGGCAGTCGAAGCGTTACTGGAACAAGGAGAGAAGCTGTGTCTGGCCCCTATCGACACATCGGAGCCTCGACGACGGACGGGGTTCTGGTCCTCACGATCGAAGACGAACAGATCAAGGACTCCCTCGTTGCTCAAGAGCTGCGTTACGAGCTTGTACATGCGATGAATAGTCGCCAGTCGGTCCTCATCGTCATCGATCTACGGAATGTGACCTTCATTACCAGCCTCGCGTGTGTTGCCTTCATTGCGGTAAAGCAATCGATGAAGAGCAACGATGGCAGAGTAGCGTTGTGCAACATGTCAGACTTCCTTAAGAAACTGTTCAACGCCAAACGGCTGCTGACACGCTCGCCTAACAGCGGCAATGTTGCGTTTGAGGCAGCGGGGACGCTGCAGGAAGCAATCGACATGCTGAGCAGTCCGCGCGAAAGCGAAGTGAATTCGTCGCCCGAGCCGGACGCGTAGCTCGCGTCTCGGAACGCCACGGCTATTCTACGGGACGCGCTCTAACCTGCATTGCACACCTGGTTGCAACGCAAGCGCCTCCCGGTGTGTTGGTCCAGCGATTCTTCACAACCAGTCCGGGTGGGGATCTTCGCGTATCGATCCCCTCAGAAGTGTCGTAAAGAATCGGTGGACCAGCACACCAGAGCCACAGTCGGGCGAGTCGCGACCAGTGACGCGACTGAATCATGGCGTCTCATCCACAATGCGGCATTGAGGCAGCAGCGCGGCCAGTCGCTTCACCCCTTCGGTTGTTATCTTCGTCTTGGCAATGTGAAGTTCTCGCAGAGATTTGAGTCTGGCAAGCGTGGCAATTGCTTTGTCTGAGACGGTCGTCTCGTCTAGCCACAGCTTCTGAAGGCTGGTCATGCCCAGCAGATGAGTTAGTCCCGCGTCGGTCACCCTGGTCTCGCCGAGATGCAATCCCGTAAGTCTGACAAGTTCTCGCACGTGTTTGACACCGTCGTCCGTTACGTTGTTGCCACGTAGTCCAAGGTACTCAAGTTGTTTCATGTCGCTCAAATGATCCAACCCGTCATCGGTGACCTTCGTCTCACCGATCGGCAGATGTTGGAGGCTCTTGAGTCGGCTGACTTCTTTCAGGCCCTGGTCGCCGATCCGAGAGCGATACAGATTGAGCCATTCGAGCTGCTGCAGGTTGCGAAGGTGGACGAGACCCGCGTCGCTGATCGTCGTTTCCTCGAGCGAGAGGTCGGTCATTTGCGTGAACTCCGAGACCAACGCTAGGTCTTTGTCCGCAATTCTCCTGCGATTTGCGTTCACTTCGATGACATCATCGTCCCGTGTGAGCACGGTCGCGCCGAGTCGCTTCAGACGCTGGACTCGTTCTTCATAAAGTCGCGCTCGTTCGTCGTTGTGGGCGGCGACCCATCGCTCGTATTCGTTCAGACAATCTTCGGCGCTGACAAACTTCTTCCAAACCAGTCGGCCGCGAAAACCGTACTCCGCGCCTGACTCCACTTTGTTGATTACGTATTGGAAATCCCACGCAGGTCGTGGGTGCTTCGGCAGCTTGAACTTGTAAAGGCTGAAGCGAATTTGGTCCCGATCGGAGTGCAGGCGGTCGAACATCAACATGAAAGTCATTCCACGGTTGGCGCGGCCATAGTAGAAGGGCATCGTGATACGTGGCCAGTCATATGACCAGCTATTCAGCCGGAACCGAACGTCATCGTCATACTCGAGATCGTCGGTGGACAGGGCGCGATAATTCCCGCCACCATTCCAATCAGGATGGCCCTTGGGCGCATCGACCGTAATCCACTCTTCTTTCCCGTGGATCGACCGGTGCCCGCGAAAGTGAAGCGACACATCTTTCACGTCGTTCATGTAATTGGCGAAGAAGAATACCGCGTACCCACGTCGGCCAAACAGAGCGGCGTCATGAGGTGTGCAGCGGAACTCGAAGTCGATGTAGTGCGGCTCGTTGACGGTGTACTTCAGCGTGCTCGCGACCTTCCATGGGCAATCCTCCGCTCGACGTTCGAGCAAGACGGACTTGCCATCGGGCAGCTTGTGGAGTGTGTACTGGCCATGCCGCGGGGTGAACTTGTTATTTGGATTCGCATGCCCTGAGATGACGTGTTCGAAGTTCAACCCGGCCGAAGCTCCGCGCGTATCGGGATCGTATGCATCATAGTCGGCGGCATGTTTGATGTTGAACAACGCATCAATGCCGCTCAACACTTGTGGTGACTGCGAGTTGTCTCGAAACGTCACCGACAACTCGCCGTGCTCGATGCGCGCGGACTGAGCTTGCTCTCTCTCCTGCGCCGCGGAAGTCGCGACGAACGCAAGCATTGCGAAGAACCGGAGGTTTTTCAGCAACACGTACATTGTCGGGCTCGATGAAAGAATCGGACTCACAGAACCACCGCAATGCAATCGTCGAATACTGCTTCTTCGTCGCCGATGACGTGGTCGATCCGTGCGTCTTGCGCATCCAGTTGCGCCATGAGAAGGACTCCTTTCGATCTATTGTTGTCCCTCGCGACTGGGGGAGATCGTACCCACAGCCATTATGGCGGATAGCGTAGCGGATGGGGGAGTGAAAAACACGCAGACGACTGTAAAAGTCCTGGTCGCGTTCTATATCGAGCAGCACAACACTCACCTCCCGCATTCGGCGTTTCGTGGACAAACGCCCGATGAGATGTACTTCGGAACCGGAAGTGTCCGTTCGCTACGAAAGATCTGTGTGACAGGCAGAGGGCGGCAACCAATCTACCTCGCAACATCCCACCTTCCAACGATCCGGGCAAGGAGAAAAACGATGTCCACCCGATGTGTCATCTCGAAAGTTCTGCCAATCGCGTTTGCATTGTTGATGCTTGTTGGCCAGTCCGTGAAAGGTCAACAGGACAAGCCGGCACGGCAGCCCGCGAGCAAACCAGCGGCACCCGACAAGCAGCCGAAGGCAGCAGACGATCCATCCGACAGCGATAGCCCTCAGGAAACGGAAGTGATCGAAACCACGCATATCGAAGTTGATCCGATCCGCCTCGATCTGGGCCGTCAAGGCAAGATCGAAACGATCGCCATGGACCGCCGTGGCCACTTGCTCGTGGCGCTTTCTTGGGCGGTCGATAGCCCCGGCGACGCCAAGGAAGCGGACGATAGCGCAGACAATCCTAAAAAAGAGGAACGCGAACGACAACAAGAACCACACAAGTTAGACGAACCAAATCGTCAGCAAGAAGACGGCAATCAGCAGGACGCTGACGCAGAAAGGAAGGCGGATAAGGAGCGAGACGGAGACAGCCGTCCAGCGAAAGACCCTAAAGACGATCCCCCCACGTAACGCCGCCGCGACCGGCAAAAGCCTAAGGCCGGGCCGCGAAACTATGCGATCAAGGTGCTCGACGCCGACGGCAAACTCGTCGAAACGTGGCCGATGAACGACCTGGCGCCGAAAGCGGTACTTGCCTGTGCCGACGGCACGATCTATGTGGCCGGAGAAGGCAAGCTCGCTAAGCTCGACGCGTCGGCGAAGGTGTTGAAGACCGTCGATCTCAGCGAAGTTCTCGACGGAGCTTATGCCGAGGCGCACGCCAGCGGGCTGGCAGCGAATGATTGCCATATCTACATTGCCTTCGGCGTCGGACGCAGCCTGCGGGCGACCGAGGATATTGTTCACTTCGATCGTGAGTTCGGCTCGCCGGAGATCATCATTGAGAAGCAGTTCGGTTGCTGCTCGAAAATCGATTTGGACCTCAAAGACGACGTGCTGCTGATCGCCGAAAACTCGTGCCACCGCATGAATCGCTTTTCTCTCGATGGCGAACGCTGGAACGTTGGGGCAAGCGCGACCGCCGCAGGATCGAAGGTTTTGGGGCTTGCTGCAATCCGGTGAATTCCGACTTCGGTCCAGACGGCGTCTTGTACACGGCCGAGTCCGGTCTGGGGCGCGGCAAACGATATTCGCCGGAAGGCGGTTCCTCGGCGTGGTCGGATTCGTCGATACCACCAAGTACGAAAAGGGGAGCGGTCTGGCCGCGGCATCATGTTACATCCCGGTCGAAGTGGCTGCCGACGGCAAACGGGTCTTCGTGATGGACGTGAAAGCGAATGTGATTCGGGTGTTGGAAGAGAAATGAAACGGATCCTCACAGTTGGATTGTTGGCCGCCGCGATCGTGTCGGCCAGCGAAGCTCAGGCCGCGGACAAGGAACTGCGCGTTGTCGTCATGGACCCCATGGCCGCGCCGTTGTCCTGTGCCTGTGTGAAAGGGATGGGCCAGCGCGACTACCAGCAATTGGCCCGCCAATTGACCGAACATGTCGGGCGTCCGGTCAAGTTGATCTTCGAGGAGAGTCTCGCTCTGGCCTACGGGCGCGTTGGCCGCAACGTGGATCTGATCATCGGCAAGCAGTCGGTCGTTCGCTTCGACGCTCGGCAAATGAAGACGCCCGTCCGGCTCATCGCGCAGCTCAGCGATCCGCAAGGGAAAACACAACTGACCGGCGTGGTCGTCGTGCGCACGGGTGGCCCCGTTCGGCAGCTCGCCGACCTGAAGGGCCATACCGTCGTGCTCGGCCCGGCCGAAGACGAAGAAACTCACGCCGCCGCGCAGCGATTGTTTACGCAACACGGGCTTGATCGCGCGACGACGTTCAATACAGCCGACAGTCTGGATGCCGCGGCCTATGCCGTTGCGGATGAAGAAGCCGATGCAGCTGTCTTGCCGGAGTTCATGCCACTGCTGCTCGAAGCATGCGGCAAGATCGAACCAAACGCGATGCGCGTGATCGGCCGTACTCGGCCCGTACCGTTCGTCGGCGTGTTCGCAAGCGACTCGGTGGATGGCAAGCTTGAGCAGTTGTTGCTCGGGGCGCTGTGGCGCGTCGGTGATGACGCGCAGCTACTGGCGGCGCTGGAATCGAAGCGAGGTTTTCTGGGAGCGCAGGAAGCGGCAGACGCATCGTCTGGCTGGACCGACTGGCGCGGACCGGGCCGTCGAGGTATCAGCGCTCATGTGCCGAAGCAACTGCCCGACAAGCCGCGCGTCCTGTGGTCTGCCGAGTTGACCGGCCCCGCGCTTGCCGGGATCAGCGCCACCAGCGAGTACGTCGTCGTTCCCGACAAGGACGCTGAGATACCGCTCCGCTGAAAAGATCGACTACACGAATGCCGCGCCGGTCCTTCACGATGGCAAGGTCTATCTGCAGGGCGTCTGGGGAGAACTCCACTGCGTCAACTTGGAAGACGGCGCCGTCGTTTGGAAAACCAACCTGCTCGAGGCGTTCGATGCAGAACCTTTGACATGGGGTTACAGCGTCCCGCCGCTGGTTGTGGACGAGAAACTGATCGTCGCTCCCGGCGCGAAGGACGTCTCGATTGCGGCGCTCGATCTGAAGACTGGCGAAGTCATTTGGAAGACGCCCGGGCATGCGCCGCTTATTCGGCGTTCATCGCGACGACAATCGGTGGAGTGGGTCAGATCGTCGGTTATGACGTCGCCGGTCTCGGCGGTTGGGACCCCAAGACCGGTCGGCGGCTGTGGGAGATGGTCCCGCCAGGCCGATCGGATTTTCACGTGGGAACACCGGTGGACGTCGGCGGCCGAATTCTTGTGGCGACCGAGAATAACGCCACGCGGCTGTACGGCTTCCCCGACGGCCGCGTCCGCCACGCACCGATCGCCCTCAATGATGATCTTGCTCCCGACACTTGTACGCCAGTCGTTGTGAACGACCGAGTCTACTGCTCGGCCTACGGCGAGCTGTTTTGTCTCGACTTGACGAACGACCTGAAGACGGTGTGGAGCGTCATGGACGACTTGTACTACGACCACACGAATCTGATCGCCGGCAACGATCGCGTGTTAATCTGGAACACGACCGGCGATTTGATCCTGATTCGCGCTGACGTGGATCGGTACGAAGTCGTCTCGCACCTTCGGCCCTTCGAGGGAGAGGTCGAATCGATGTCTCACCCGGCGATTGTCGGCAAACGACTTTACATCCGCGTCGAGAAAAAGCTGTCATGTCTGTCATTGGAAATCCGCGACCAGAACTAATCTCATAACAAGGAGACTCACTATGTCATCTCGGAACCGTTCGTCACGCCGCCGGTTTCTGACCGATAGCACCCAGGGCGCTTGTTCGCTGGGAATCGCCGGAGCCGTCGGCTGTCTGACGTCTCAGAACGTTCGCGCCGAGGAAACCGCTAAGCCCACACACAAGATCGTCGCGAGGTTCGACACAGAGGCGGCGCGCCCGCGAGGGATCGCGGTCGGAGCGAATGGCCGCGTCTACATTGCTGCAGATCGGCAGGTATTGGCGTTCAACGAGGCCGGCAAGGCCGAACGTGGCATCACGTTTGACCGCCCAGTCCGCTGCATCGCTACCCGCGCCACTGGCGACATACTCGTCGGCCTGGCCCATCACGTCGAGGTGCTCGATGCGGATCTGCACCGCACACAGCAGTGGGATTCACTGGGCAACGAGTCGCTCGTTACGGGTTTGGCCACGGCGGGCGAGGCGACTTTCATTGCCGATTCGGCTGGAAGGCTTGTCTGGCATTGTGGCGCCGACGGCACCATCGTGGCCCGAATCCGCCGAACCGCGGCTGGGTTCTCGTCGCCGCTGGAGTATTTCACGCTCGCTGCCGGCGGGGCAGGCAAGCTGCATGTGGCCAACCCGCTGCGGCATCGCGTCGAAACCTACACGATCGACGGCGAGTTCGTTTCAAGCTGGGGCCGGCGTTCGCGCGACCTGGACGGCTTCGGCGGTTGTTGCAACCCCGTCAGCCTGGCGGTCCTGTCGAACGGACAGTTCGTCACGGCCGAGCGAGGCCAGCCGCGAGTGAGAGTCTACGATTCGGCGGGCCGGTTTGAGTCGCTGCTGGCGGGCCCGGAAGATTTCGAGAGCAACGCAAATGTCTCAGCGAACGACGACACCTGTAGTCTTGGTGGAATCGACCTGGCCATCGACTCGCGCGACAAGATTTACGTCCTTGATCGCGTTACGGGCGTTGTCCGCATTATCGTGTGAATGTGACCGAAAGCAACCAAAACAGGAGAGGACTGAGAGCTCGGTCGCGCGCGCCTTGGCGGGCAGGTAGTCCAGCGCACGCGGACGGTGGGCTTGCTGGTCATCGAGCAGATCGCGCCGCTCGGCTTGTTCAACCATCGGCCACAACCGATGTGGGATGGAGGCCTCGTCCGTCCCGCTACTTTGGACGGATGAGGCCTCCATTCTGCAGACGCGTCGAGGCGGCAAGCAGAACTTTATCCGGCATCCTTGCCTCAGAGCAGTTCCCCGATCGGCGTCGGATCTTCTAGGACGGCCGTTGGCCGACCGCTGTGTTCGAGGATTCGCAACGTCGGGTCGATGCCAAGACAACGATAAATCGTGGCGTGGATTTGCTCCGGGCCTACTGCACGCGCAGCAGGACGTTCGCCGCGACTGTCCGTCGAACCAACGACCTGACCACCCTTCACACCACCGCCACCGAGCAGGCAGAACATCGAGTTACCCCAATGGTCACGACCGGGCGTTCCTTTACTCAACGGCGGTCCGCCATTGCCTCCATTATTCATCCGAGGCGTGCGACTGAACTCTCCGCAAAGAATCACGAGCGTCGTGTCGAGCAGTCCGCGTCGATCGAGGTCCGTGAACAGCGCCGACACGGCCGAATCGACCTTCGGCAAATAGTTCTCCATTCCCGACTGTAGGTTCCAGTGATGATCCCAACCGCCAAAGTGAACCGTCACGAAGGAAGTCCCCGATTCGACCAATCGTCGAGCGAGCAGAGTGCTTTGTCCCCAGTTGTGTCGCCCGTACATATCACGAGTCGCATCGTCTTCACTTGTAAGATCGAAAGCCGTCCGTGCTTGCTCGCCCGAGACGAATGACAACGCTTGTTGATCGAAACGATCGATCGCATCGAATTCACCTCGGCCTTCGACGACTCGCGGAATCTGATCTAACCGCGACAGCAAACTTTGCCGGTCGTCAAGCCGATCCACCGACAGTCCTGACGTTAAGTCCAAGTTTTGGACTTTGAAGTTGGCGTTGTTAGGATCACCTCCGGTCTCGAACGGGTTGAACTGGGGGCCCAGCAAGTTGCCGCCGAAGTAACCGGGACGCAGCCCGATACTGGACGCAACGGGGACGGAAACGTAGGAAGGTACGGTCGAAGGAATGTGTTGCCGCTGATGCGCGACGATCGCTCCGATCGATGGGAAGCGGCCCGCGTTGTTCGCACCACTGACACCCATGTTCTTCGTCGTCAACATGCGATGGCCACCGGCAAAGTGATCGCCCGTGTCGTGGTGCAGCGAACGAACAATCGAGAACTTGTCGGCTACCTTCGCTTGTTTCGGAAACAGCTCTGTGATTTCAAAGCCGGGAACATTCGTCGGGATCGGTCGCCACAAGCCTCGGTATTCCGACGGTGCCTCCGGCTTCATGTCATACATATCCATGTGCCCCGGCCCGCCGTCCAGCCAGATCAAGATCGCGGAAGTCTTCGCCTTACCCTTTGCGACAGCCGCCGATGCTTCTCTTGCCCGCAGCATTCCAGACAGGCCAACGCTGGCCATGCCGGCGACTCCTAGCTGAACGAAGCTCCGTCGGTTCATTCCATCACAGTAGCGGCCCGTCTGGCCTGCTTCGATACAAAACATAGTCGTCGGTCTCCAGCGGCGTGAAGTAAGGTGGGAAGGATTGCGGCGTAGGTTGTCACCGCTGGCTTGCGACGAGTCGGTGACAGCTGGCTGGGTCAGCCCTTTGTTATACTTCGGCGGGGCTCGCAAGACAATTGAAAGTTGACTGCCAGCACGGGCGATGCCGCTGCAAATTCGCACGATGGCCCTCCCAGGCCGTCGAATATCGTTCTCCGCTGGAAGCGAACGGAAACTTCGCCACAGCCTAGCTGCTCAGCCCGGCGTCGAGAACTCGCGCGGAAAACTCCAGAATGTCGTGGCAAACAACCCGGCCGCGTATTTCGAAGAAGCCAAGAGCCGCGACGATCTCGAAATCCTCACCGATATGCGGCCGTTGCCGTTCGACGATTCTGTGCTACTACCTGCCGTCAACGAAGTCGGCGAGCCGGTTGGCGGCAAATGATTAACCGCTTAGGATTGAGACTAGCGTGGCGGCACATCGTCGCCAAAGCCGGCTTCGACATCGTGCGTCAAACTTGTATAGCTGGGGTTGGCGTGTTCATCCCGGTCGAGAAATCGGGCACAGGTGTTCCAGCGCAGCAAGGCGTCAGGATCCGCGGGCTTGCTCAGTTGCTCCGCCTTCTCGTAACAACGCATTGCTTTGCGCATCCAGCCGAACGCGAAATCGCCAGGCATTCCGCGGGCTGATTGTGCTTTAGCCCAACGCTCGTTGATGATCCCTTCATAGTAAACCTGCTCGTACTCGCCGTGAATCTGTTGTAACACGCGATTGGCTTCTTCGAGCGCGGTTGCAAACTCTGTCTCGAATTGGTCCGTAATCGCCAGCAGCAAGGTGATGGAAGCGGCTTGGTTGTCTGGATCGACGAGCAGCACGTCCCGGCAGATGCTCTCCGCTTCGGCTGGTTCGTTGAGCAGCCGATATCGCAGTGCCTTCTCCAACGCCACCGGAATCGCTTCGTTCGGGATCCGCTTTGGCTCGAGCACGGCGGGCTCCTTAAGTAGGTCACGTTCGCCGACCGTGACCTGGCACGACGAGACCGCGAATTGACCCAGGTCACGCTCGGCGAGCGTGACCTACTTCGGAAAGACAATCCGCAATAGTTTCTTGACTGGGTCGTAGAACTCGTCCACCACGCGCTCTTTCAGCGGGATAATCGCGTTGTCGGTGATTGTGATACTCTCGGGACAGACCTCGGTGCAGCACTTGGTGATGTTACAGTACCCCAGTCCCAACTCGTCCTTCAGCAAGCCAAGCCGGTTTTCGTCATCGAGCGGATGCATCTCGAGTCCCGCCGCGCGAACAAAGAACCTCGGCCCGCCGAATTCTTCTTTCTTATCGTGCTCGCGCAGCACATGGCAAACGTTTTGGCACAGGAAGCACTCGATGCACTTGCGGAATTCTTGTACCCGATCCGCTTCTTCTTGCGAGAACTTTGGCTCTTCGCCGCCGGTGTCTTGCATCTTAAAGGCGGGGATCTGCTTGTTGACTTCATAGTTCCACGAGACGTCGCAAGCCAGATCCTTGAGCACGCGGAACGACTTCATCGGACGGATCGTGATCGGCTCGCCATCGGGATACTTATCCATACGGTCCATGCACATCAGCTTCGGCTTGCCGTTGACTTCACCACTGCAAGATCCACATTTGCCCGCTTTGCAGTTCCAGCGCACGGCGAGGTCGGGGGCCTGCATCGCCTGGGCGGTGTGGACCGCATCCAGCACGACCATGCCGGGCACGAGGGGAATTTTGTATTCCACCATCTCGCCGCTTTCGTTATCGCCGCGGTAGATCTTGACGGTCGCTTCTTCGGCCATGGTTACTCGCTATTCAGCAGTTGCCTGAGTTCATCCGGCATCTCGGAGAGCGGTTCGCGGAAGACTCCGATGCCGGAGTCTGTTTGCCGGACGATGTTGTTCACTTTGCCCCACTCGTCATCCGACCCCGGATGATCCTCCCGTGTGTGTCCACCACGGCTTTCGGTTCGTTCGAGCGCGGCGCGCGTGACCGCTTCGCTGATGTCGAGCATGTTCTTCAAGTCGAGAGCTAAATGCCAGCCAGGATTGAATTGAATGTTGCCGTCGACTTTCACCTTGGCAGCTCGCTCGCGGAGTTCTTCGAACTCGCCGAGAGCTGACCTCAAATCCTCATCGGTGCGGACGATCCCGACTAGGTTCTGCATCACCGTCCGCAGCTCTTCATGCACGGTGTACGGGTTCTCGCCGTCGGAATCATCAAACGGCTTCAAGGACTCGCCGGCCACGCGCTGTACTTCGTCGGCATTGATTTCGCCGATCGAGTTCGTTTCCGAAGCATACTTCGCAGCGTGTTCGCCGGCTCGTTTTCCAAAGACCAATAAGTCAGAAAGTGAATTGCCACCAAGCCGATTCGAACCGTGCATGCCACCGGCCGACTCGCCGGCCGCGAACAATCCGGGCATCGTCGATTGTTGCGTCTCGGGATCAACACGTATCCCACCCATCATGTAATGGCACGTCGGACCGACCTCCATCGGATCGGTCGTGATATCGACGTCGGCCAGCTCTTTGAACTGGTGGTACATGCTGGGCAGCTTCTTTTTGATCTCTTCCGCCGAGCGACGCGACGCGATGTCGAGAAAGACTCCGCCGTGCGGCGATCCGCGACCGGCGCGGACTTCCTTGCGGATCGCGCGGGCGACAACATCGCGCGTGAGCAACTCAGGCGGCCTGCGGACCGTGGCCTGTTTGCCCGCAATCACTTCCTGGACCCACTGCGTGGCTTCCTCTTGTGTCTCGGCATAGTCACCCTGGAACATCTCGGGGACGTTGTCGAACATGAACCGCTCGCCTTCGCTGTTCAACAACACTCCGCCTTCGCCGCGCACGCCTTCGGTGATCAACGTGCCTTTCACACTCGGCGGCCAGACCATCCCCGTTGGATGAAACTGAACGAACTCCATGTCGATCAAGTCGGCACCGGCCCACATCGCCATCGCGTGGCCATCGGCCGTGTACTCCCACGAGTTCGACGTGATTTCCCAACAACGACCAATGCCACCGGTGGCGAGCACGACTGACTTTGCGCGAAAGACGACGAAGCGGCCACTTTCGCGTTGATAGCCGAAACAGCCGGCCACACGCTCGCCATCTTTCAGGATCGAGCGGATCGTGCATTCCATATGCACGTCAATACCCGCATGCACGCCCTTATCTTGCAATGTGCGAATCATCTCCAAGCCCGTGCGGTCGCCGACGTGGGCCAGTCGGGGATAGGTGTGTCCGCCGAAATTGCGCTGCAGCATCCGGCCGTCTTTGGTCCGATCGAACACCGCGCCCCACTCTTCAAGTTCGCGCACGCGGTCGGGAGCCTCCTGTGCGTGAAGCTGAGCCATCCGCCATTGGTTCAGGAACTTGCCACCTTTCATCGTGTCGCGGAAGTGGACTTTCCAGTCATCGCGCGTATCGACGTTGTGCAAGGCCGCCGCGACACCGCCTTCGGCCATCACGGTGTGTGCTTTGCCTAGCAGAGACTTACAAACCAGAGCGGTCTTCGCCCCGCCCGCCGAAGCTTCGATGGCGGCTCGCAGGCCCGCGCCGCCAGCTCCGACGACAATGACGTCGTATTCAAACGTTTGGTATTTGTCCATGAAGTGTTGTCGCCGTCAGTAATCTCGTTTAACCGCAAGCCGGAGGCGTGCGCTAGGTCAGCAAGAGGAAGCGCACGCCTCCGGCTGCGGTTAAACGGTTTTAGTCTCAGAAGATCCTTAAATCGGTAATCCGCCCGGACGCCACCATCCACACATAGAAGTCAGCGAAGCCCACTCCGAACAAACTTGTCCACGCCCAAAGCATGTGGGTCTTGTTCAAAAACGATACCCTCTTCCACGCCTTGTAGCGAGCTTGGCCAAGTGCTACGCACGAGAAGCAATCGACTTTCCCGCCGACCAGATGTCGCCACGAATGGCAAGAGAAGGTGTACAGCGACAGCAGCGTCACGTTCAAAGCGAGCACTAATGTTCCCACGCTGATCCCAAATGTCATACCGCCGCCGCTGGGCCACAGACACGCATGCACAACATCGATCGCCAAGAGCACGAGGAAGATCAGCGCGAAGTACAGGAAGTAACGGTGCAGGTTCTGAAACAGAAACAGCTTTGTCTCGCCTTGGTAGGCATTGCGAGGTTCACCAACCGCACAGGCCGGCGGATCGAGAAAGAAAGCCCGGTAATAGGCTTTGCGATAGTAATAGCACGTGAGCCGAAACCCACCCGGAGCCCAAAGGATCAGAAACGCAGGCGACAGCCAACTGGGAAGCCAAGGGAACACAAGCAGCGGAGAGTAGAAAGGCGACAGCAGGTAAGCACTCTCGGGCAGCGTTTGCGTTCCGTGTCCGACAACGTATTCCGCGTTGTAGATGGCACGAAACGTGGCGTAAACACCAAAGCCTCCCAGCCCAATCGCCGTGGCCATGGGACCGACCCACCAATTGTCGTGGCGATGCGTCTTCCCCAGTCCATACTCGCGAGGTGAAACCGTTTCGGATGCCATACTCGACGTATCTCCATTTAGGGCAAACTATAACGGCACGTCATTGACGGGTCAATCAGCCACTAGTGCTTCGCCAAAACCAAAACTTGGGGTTGCAGTTTCGTGGCGTAAGCTTCCAGCTTGCGATTCACCGGGCGAAACACACGGCAAGCAGGATGCTTACCCCACTTTTTA
>PBSM01000124.1 GCA_002726245.1 Planctomycetaceae bacterium
AAAGTCGCCAAGACTTTCGGCCAATACCGGGAAGAGCCGAAGCTCTTGGCGAGCTTCGCTACCCGAAAACTGAGCTGCGACGGAATACTAGACTTGGGGTGCATTCTCACCTACTTCGACGGTCAGCGGCAAGTTGATGCGAAACGCGACCTATCCCGAATTATTCATCAGCCGCCACCTGCAGCGGCCAGAGTCAATCTCGTGAACAATCCGAGCTATACTTTCGAACCCCGCCGCGATTAGTGTGGGGGAAGAGAAGAAGAGAAACTGTGTAGGAGAAAGCGGCGATGTACACGAAGATGATTTTGCTAGTAATGCTGGTCGTGCTGAGTATCCCAACAAGTGTGATGGCTCGTGGGCGGAATGGCTCGCGGATACTCATCACACCGAATGCGGATCACACCGAATGCGGAACGACAGCGAATTCGGTCGATGCCCATCCATCATCGCCTCGATCGACCAGGGCATTTCTACGGCAATGCGGTCCGCCGACGAGCCCGCAGGGACTGTTGAAAGCCTTGCCAGCAACCTGCCCTCAGTTCAGCGCTGGCTACGTCCGAGCCCGGGGATTAACGAACCGATGTCGAATCGTCGCTGCTGGCGATTCAGCTCGACGACGCGTCCTGCCGTCAGATGTGGCTTGTCCAAGAACCGAGCTTGGCTGCGCTGCCCGAAGATTCCGACTTGCTGGCGAAGGTAACGATGCAAGTTGAGACCGGGTGACGGCGAGACGAAGGTGAGGATCTTCCCCTCCGCATCGAGCAACGCGTAGGGCGGCGAGGAGTAGCGTGTCGAATGGACCGGCAGCAGCCAACCGCGACCATCGAATCGCGGATCGAACGAGTCACGATTTTCTGGCGTCTCCGGTGCAGTAGTGCTTGCCAGCGGCTCCTGCGGCTCTTCAGCCGCTAACTCTGCGAAGCCGGCATAGCGCTGCTGGAGCGTGTCGAATTCCTGAATCTTAGCGAGCAGCAAACGCGCCTTGCCTCGTTCGACGGTGCTGGTGCTCTCATCAAGCAACCCTTGCGCACCGCGTAGCAAAGGATCTAGCTTCCATTGATCCGCGGACTGGGCAGCCAGCAGGGAGAGCTTCAATTCGAGTTGTTTGAGCTGGGCGTTGAATTCTTGACGCGAGCTAACATCAGGTCGAGTGCTCTCGGCCGGTGCGCGTGATGCTACTCGCGGCGCGGCGCTACTTCCGCGAGCAACGAAGCCATCACGCTGCGAAGTCGCCGCCGGCTCTTCATCGACGATGCGAAAGTCCGCTAGACGAATCTCCAGATTCGCCGGCGACTTGGCGACCGTCTCGTCGCCCGTTCGCACATCGTCTTCGTGAATCCAACGAAACTCTCCGGCCGGAGGAGCGATTTGATAGTACTCGCGTCCTTCGGCGCCTTCAAAGATAGAGAGCGTTCCTTGTCCGACGATTTGAACGGCTTCACCCGCTTCGAGGCGAACTTGCCATTTGTGATCGGCGACGGGGCCAATCTCACTGCCTATCCAGGCAGCGGCTTGAGCACCGACGGTTCGAGCCACTTCCGGATCGTCCGTCGCACGAAGCTTCTCCATGGCCACCCAACTAAAGCTACCTTGAGGCGGGCGAATCCCAAGCCAACCACCCGTCTTGCGTTGGTAGACTTGGACCTCTTCACCGTCGCCGACATGGCTCGTCGCATAGAACTGCTGCCCCGGTCCACTGCGCACGACAACGTCGTTACCTCGAATCTTGACCTTGTAAGGAAATGCCTCGGCGCCATGAAGGTTGGCTTGGCAGAGAGGCAAGAACGACAACACGACCAGAAAGCAAGTTCCGCGCATCTTTTCGCCCGCTAGCTGAAGTGTTTGAGAGAAGAGGCCGGGCTTGTACCGAATTGCAGGGAGTCACTCAAGGCCGATTCTCCGCTAGCATGGCCATATCACTGAAAATGTCAGGCGGCTATTTCACCTTCTTCGGCTTGCGGATCGCTTTGCTCTTTTGACATCCCATGGCCGACTCTCAGAGGCTGTGATTTCTTTTCGATTTGGAGTGCGATGACTTGTTGTCGCTTTCTTGCGTAACCGACTTTCACTGCGAAACGGTGGTTTTCTACAAGCCATGGAAAGAGAAAGCGGCGACAAGTCGCCGCACTCCAAGAAAATCACAGACGCTCAGATCATCCGGGCCGCTTCAGTGAGGAACTCGTAAGCTCGAGCTGCCGCGGCGGGGGCATTATGGCTGTGGCGGCTTAGCTCGACGTGCAAACCACCATTGTGCTTCGAGTGATGAAATGCTCGAAGAATCGGCCCGAAATCGATCTCACCTTCGCCAAACATGAGATGCTCGTGAACGCCGGCTCGCATATCCTCGATGTGAACGTTCACGATCTGCTCCGCCCACTGACTGACCTGGTCGGCGATCGACGATTCTCCCTGGCAATGCAAGTGCCCAACATCCAGCGTGAGACGGAAGTTGGGTGAATTGAGCTTCTCGGAGAGGGCTCGAAATCGCTCCATTGTGTCGATGAACATACCGGGTTCGGGCTCGAAGCCAAGTGTCACTCCCATACTCGCGGCGTGCTCGACGACAGGCGCGAGGCTCGCTAGCAGCCGCTCGGTGGCTTCGTCTTCAGGCACGTCGTCACGGAGAATTCCCGACCAAAGCGAAACGCAGTCGCTACCCAACGCAGCGGCAGTCTCGATCGCGTGCCGTAAGAAACCAACGCGAACTTGCCGCCTGTCCGCGTCTGCGGTGAGGAGTGTCGGTTCGTGTTTCACTCGTGCATCGAGCAGGAACCGAGCCCCCGTCTCGATCACCGACCGCATGCCATGCCGGCGAAGGCAACCGGCGACGCGAGTGAGTTGTTCGGCGAAGTCAGGAGAGTACGGGTTCAGCGAATGGTGGTCGAGCGTAATCGCGACACTCTGATAGCCGATCTCCGCCAACACATCGATCGCATCGACAAGGTCGTGGTGAGCAAAGCCGTTCGTGTTATATCCCAGTAACATGGCGTCCCAGTAACATAGTGTTGCGGTCGCTTGCGATAGTTCTACGTCGAATACACCCACCGGCCGAGCACAAAGGTCGGGATCAACAGTGCCAGGACGGCAATCGCCAAAGCCCAGTGTGCTACGAGCAAGACGACCGCCGCATCAAGGACGATTAGCGAGAAGATGCATTGCTTTACCGCGGCTTGGACTTGTTGGGGCGACGGATCGCTGATTGCTGAAAGGCAACGGCGAAGGATCGACACTGTCATCAAAAACAATGCTAACGGCCAAACCATCGTTGGTTCAATCCGAAAGAAATCTAGCGGAAACGAAGAGTACTTCGGAAAGAAAGCCAGCGTCATGACACCAATCGCCATGAGTATGACTCCAAACATCAACAAACTTCGCCCGCTTGCTGCCTTCGCCTCGGTACGGGCGAACCAGGTAACGCCAACGATATAACAGCCTATACCACCCGCGACCATGAAGTACGTCGGTTCGAACAGAAGCTGCGTGCTCCCACCGGCTGCACCAAGACTCATTCCCAGCAACACGTTGAAGAACCGGCACGCACCCATGGCAAATGGCCCGAGCAGCGTTCTCTTGAGTATCGCGTCGTAAGCGATCACGCACGATGCAAGAAGAAGTGCGACTACGCCGCTCCGCCAAGCGGGCTCCGAGGACGCTGGTGCAACGTAACCGGCGAGACCGCCAAGCGTTACACCAAGCAACAACATTCCATAGCCCAGGAGCCGGGCTCGTCCTAACGAAATCTGTCCTGAAGGCAAAGGTCGTGTAGGGCGTTCCTTTACATCGATGTCGTAATCATAGACGTCGTTCAGGACCATGCCCGCCGTATACAAGAAGCAGGAAGTAGCAATCAGACAGAGCAAGCCCGACGCGGGCTCCACGTTGCCGTGGACGAAGAAGAATCCCATCGCGACGTCTGCGACCGCAGTAAAAACGTTCGGGATGCGAAACAGCTTGAGGTACGCCAGCAGTTGCGAGCAGTGCTCCGGTGTGTCCGCGCTGTCACTGCTCATCGCGAGTTTACTCAACGGTGATTCCGACATCTTGCATTGCCGCAGTCAAATACTCTCGCGCTTCGCGAGCGGCGTCGTCAGGGTTGTCGATGTATGGATACAGTTCGACCGTGATCCAGCCGTCGTAGCCGGTCCTCTCGATCTCTTGCAGTGTCGCTTTGAAGTCGATCGCACCGTGTCCGGGAATCATGTGCTGGTGGACGCGTGTGTCGGCGATGTCTTCGAAGTGGTAATGCTTCGTGTGCGAGGCCATCTTCGCAACCCAATCCTGCGGATCTTCGCTCACACAGTACGCATGTCCGACGTCGAAGTTTAAGCCGACCCAAGGCGAATCGATCTTGCTGACGAATTCGAGATACTGATCGAACTTCTCGATCATCAACTCCGGTTCCGGTTCGATCAACAACTCAACTTCAAGCTGTTCCGCGACCTCGACACAAGGCATCAACTCATCGTAGAAAATCTGCGCTGCCTCGTCCCACGACTGCTGAGCTGTCAGCAAGCCGCCAGGTTCCGTTGTGATATTCGGCGCGTCGATCTCCTTCGCCAGTTGCAAGCAGCGTTTGGTGTGCTCTCGCCGGATGGCTCGGTAATGAGGATCGGGATCGGTCCAACCAGGATGCCAATACGGCTGCCGCGGATCTGCCACCGCGTTCATCATGAAGGCGTTGATATTCGCGACCTTCAAGTTGTACTTCGCGAGGTGGTCACGGATCGACTGCTTTCGTTCTTCGAGCAGAAAGGACGGCCAAGCGTGAGGCACGTCGGCGAGGATCTCGATACCGGTATATCCCAGCTCCGCGATCTTGCGGATGGTATCCTCGATCGAGAAGTGCATGTACGCGTTGCTGCTAAAGGCGAGCTTCATAGGGCTAGGGTTCGCTGATCTTTTGGCAAGTCAAACTTCTCAGTTTAGCCTTGATAATGGGTAAGGAGAACCCGCGGGAACGGTCACCCGGCCCCGCAAGGCCTTGTCGCTTTTCGGGTTGGATGATATTATCGCGGTTTCCGATATTGGTAAGAGTGACTGTATCTCGAAAGCTGCGAAGGACTTGGACATGAAGGAAGGCATTCACCCCGAATACATTGAAACCGCCGTGACTTGCGGCTGTGGCAATTCCTTCACGACGCGTAGCGTTCGCAAGGAACTGAAGGTGGATATCTGCAACATGTGCCATCCATTCTTCACCGGCAAGTTGAAGTACATCGATACAGCTGGGCGAATCGAGAAGTTTCAGAACAAGTTTGCCGCTGGCAGCTACGCGAGCCTGCAGCCCGACAAGAAAAAGAAGAAGCCGGCGAAACGTGCCGCCGACTCTTAGCCTTCTTGCACTCCTCGAACACGCCGTAGTCGCTGGCTCGACAGAGGCACTCTAGCGCTGTTCAGTCTCCCGTCCGCCTAGTTACGGAGAAGCCTACGTACGATGCGCGAAATGCTCGACGAGAAGCTCGCTCGCTTTGAAGAGCTTGAGCGAATGATGTCGGACCCCGAAGTGTTGCTTGATTCCAACCGCATGGCTGCTGTTGCGCGCGAACATGGCTCGATAGCGAAACTCGCCACGAAGTACCGAGAGTTCAAGAACCTTCGCCGCGAGATCGGCGAGTTGCGCGAGATGGCTCATAGCGATGATAAGGACGAACGCGAACTCGCCGAAGCGGAGTTGGGGAGCATCGAAGAGAAACAGGCCCAACTCTGGGATGAGTTGCTCGAACAGACGATCGGCGGCGAGGATGCCAATCGTTCTCGGTGCGTGATGGAAATCCGTGCGGGTACGGGAGGCGACGAGGCGGCACTCTTTGCCCGCAACCTCTTCGAGATGTACAAGAAACATGCCGAGAAGAAGGGTTGGAAGATTGAACTGCTCGATTCAAGCGCCACGGAGTTGGGCGGGTTTAAGGAGATATCACTCGCCTTCGGCGGCGACGGGATTTACCGCGAACTACAGTATGAAAGCGGAGGACACCGGGTCCAACGCGTTCCTGAAACCGAAGCCAAGGGGCGTATCCACACGTCGGCTGCAACGGTGGCGGTTATGCCAGAGCCAGAAGATGTTGAAGTGGAGTTGGTGCCCGACGACTACGAAGTTCAACGTTACGCCGCGAGCGCTGGTCCGGGTGGTCAGCACGTCAACAAAACAGCTTCGGCAGTTAGGTTGTGCCACAAAGAGAGCGGAATCACGGTGAAATGCGCCGACGAACGAAGCCAGCACAAGAATCTGGCTCGCGCTCTCCGCTTGTTGAAGTCGAAACTGTACGACGTCCGGCGCGAGGAAGAGGCGAAGAAGCGAGCCGACCACCGCAAAACGTTAGTTGGATCGGGTGACCGCAGCCAACGGATCCGTACCTATAACTTCCCTGACAATCGCGTCACGGATCACCGGATCAATTTCACTCTCTACAAGCTCGACCAGATCATCGCGGGCGACTTGCAACCGGTCACCGACGCATTGATCGATTACGATCGTGATGTGCTGCGAGACTCGATGGACACGTCGGACTAACACGGGGACTGCACGATGTCGGACTCCGAGGTGTGGACAATCGGTCGGCTGCTGCAGTGGACGACCGATTATCTGAAGGAGAGATCTGCCGCAAGTCCGCGACTCGACGCTGAAATTCTGTTAGCGGCCGCGCGGAATTGCGAGAGGATCGAACTCTATACAGCTTTCGACGAGGAGCCTGCGGAAAGCATTCGCACCAAGTTCCGGGAACTCGTGCGACGCCGCGCGGCTGGTGAACCGGTGGCCTATCTAGTCGGCCATCGCGAGTTCTACTCGCTTAACTTTCGAGTGACCCACGATGTCTTGATTCCTCGCCCCGAGACCGAGTTCGTCGTCGTCGCCTTACTGGACGCGGTGAAGGAGTTGTTCCCCGACACGCGCCCGATCCGTATTTCTGACATCGGCACGGGCAGCGGGATTCTGGCCATTTGCGCTGCCAAGAACATTCCCAACAGCGAAGTGGTCGCCGTCGATATCAGTCCGGCCGCGCTTGAGGTCGCAAAGTCAAACGCCCAAAGCCATAGGGTTGCTGACAAAATCCAATTCTCTCAAAGCGATTTGCTTGAGAACGTTGCTCAAGACAGCTTTCACTTCGTCGTCAGCAATCCTCCGTACATCAGCGCGGCGGAGATGAAGGAGCTACCTGCCGACGTTGGTGAGTACGAACCGCACACAGCGTTGTACGGTGGCGAGACCGGTTTTGAGATCATCGCGAAACTGATTCCGATGGCATCCGAGCGCCTTCTCGTTCCAGGCGCGTTGATTATGGAAATCAGTCCGATGATCGAGGATGCCGTACGCGAACTGCTGATCAAGGACGGCGGCTTTGCGGAACCGCAAACGATTAAGGATCTGTCGGGAGAGGCTAGGGTCGTTGTCGCACGGCGAGTCGCGGCCTGATCGTCGTCACGGTGCCTGCAGTAGGAGATCCTTGCTCAAGACCTCGAATTGTGGAAGCTGGACGCCGGCGGGATCGCCACCAGAGTCGCAGAAAGTCAGATTGCGACCAGCCTTCTTCGCTTCGCTGACTACCTGGCTCAAGCGTTCTAGGAGTTGGTCTGGCGTTTCGCTCTTACTTACTTCGATGACAGCACAACTGGCCGTCATGGGCATGGATTCAGCGCCAAATCGGCACGAAGATGCTTCGATCATTTGCCGAATACGCTCCGCGTCCTTCACCGCGTTCTAGGCCGAAGTATCTCCGAGGAACAGGAGGAAGCGATCGCTTCGGAGCCTTCCCACGCGATCGAAACCGCGATTCTTCCGGACTGAGTCGTGCAGCACTCCGCGAAGCGTTCGATCGCAACGTCCCCAAGGCTCGGGCCGGCAGCCCGATTCAGTTTCGTGAAGCGGTCTAGATCGACAAGCACCAGACTGACCAGGCGAAGTCGCTCGGGGTCGTCGCCCCACCACTTGTCGAACAGGTCATCGATCCCCAGACGCGTTAACGTGCCAGTCTTGGCGAAGACCTTAAACCGATCTGGCAACTCGTCATCTCGCCCTTGTTCGTTTCTCCATGCCACGAGCAGGTCGTCGATCTCGTCTCGCAACACGTTCGCGGCACCGGTGAGCAAGAGGAGGTGATTCGGTGCTTCACTCTCGTCCGCTAACGCATCCGAAGTCGATTGCAACTGAAACGCGTGATCGAGTAGCAACTCTTCGAGTCGTGCCCCAACCTCTATCGACTCCTCTTTGTGCTCCGTCGTCAGTTGCATCCATTGGCCGAGCATCTCTTTCCATTCTTCAACAACCGACTGGAAGCTTGCAACATCCATCACCGCGTCACCACCTGGCTCCGTGGCGAGCGCGACTACGCATGCGCTGCGTTTGCAACTTGGCGACCCAAAGCAGGCCTTCGAGTGGAGAGACGGTCGCGATTTGCTCGTCTACTAGAATGGCCGCCCAGTCGGGAGCCGAACGTTGTGGCGTCGGTGTTCCACTGGCGGCCGGCGACTCGTCCTTGCTGGGAGGATTTGCAGAAGCGGATTCGGCGACGCGGATCTTTGAACGCGAGAGGCCCTTCAAAAGATCGGCATGTTCGGACGCGGTAACAGCGCAATTCGGTCAATCGTCACCGCGATCACGATGCCGAGGCAGAGATTTAGAGTGCCCAAGACAAAGACGGCCGTAACCACGTTGTCCCCCAAGCCGAAGTCAGTTTGTTGCCCGTCCGAAACGGACTGCCTTCATGCTTGAAGCCTAGGTTACACGCAATCGCATCGCTGCGGATCATTCAGGATACAACGGTTGTGCACCGTCTCGTCAGCCCGCCGGTTGCTCATAGAGCGTGCATTCTGCTGCCAAACGGTCGAGGCCGGCCTGAAGATCCTCCTCGATGCGAGCCATTAGCGGATCGACTTCCGCTTTGCGATCCCGGTGAGTATCGACTTCGATCGCCTCTCCCACGTCGATCACGACATGCAGATTCCCGTGCACTCTGGCCTGGTCGGTCAGATCCTCCTCGAAGCGTTCCAGTGTTTCTAGCAAGCGCTCAATCGTCGGCGTTGCTAAGTAGTCTGATGGGTAGCACGCGACCTGCTGCGCGAGGTACATGTTGGCGAGTTGTTTCCATCTTCGATCGCGTTCGTCCTGGCTCAGGTCTCCATTGACCATGTCGGGCAGGAGCTTCATCCGAAGAGCTTTCACGCGTGGCACTGCCAACCCTGTTAGCGCGTTTCCGCCCCATTCTTCCTCCAGCGGTTGTAGCAAGCGGTCAATCAACCCGTTCAGGCGGTCCGCGAACTTGCCCCGCTGCTCCGCCCCGAAATGCTCAATCTCCTTCAAGCAGAGCAACGCACGTCCTGTCTTGACGAGTCGATCGTGCACCGACAGATGGCGCTGTGGCTGCCAGGACAGACGATGTTCGATATCGGTCAGTACTTCATCGGTGACATCTTCAATGTCACCTCGAAACCGATACTTGATTGCCACTGGATGAACCATGACCTTCCCGCCATCGGTGTGCTTTGCTCTTCGCTTGGCTGCCGTTCGTGCGATGAACGCCACACCGTCGAGCAACGCATGCAGGCGATCGTTCGTGCGACTGACGGCACCTTCGGGAAACAGAATGAGCGGCCGTTCGGCTCGCTCCAGCACTGCGATCGCGGTGTTGATGGCTTGCCGATCGACACCCTCTCGATAGACGCTAAAGGCGCCCATCTTTCGGATCGCCCAGGAGGTGAACCAATCCTGGTTGAAGAGATGCCAACTCGCCATTGCATAAACGTGCGTGCCCACTTCACGCGCCAGCCAGCCCAGTACGAGCGGGTCGGCATTGCGGCAATGGTTGGGTGTGAGCATGACGCCGTGTCCGGCATCGAGAGAAGCACGCAGCCGTTCTTTGTGTCTTAGCTCATAGCTCTCGACGCCTTCCGTCTTTTTCAGCCATCGGCCGTACAGATCAAACAACTGAATGAAGCTTGGCCACCAGTTTCCACGGTGTGGCGGCACGAATCGATACGGCTTTTCGATAACAATCTTCTGCATTTCGTGTCGGGTCCATGATCGATGTGTGATGACGAATCTCTTATCCGACCGTTACAGACCGAACAGAAAGCAGCCAGCAGGCGTTCGCCGCGTTCCAGACCATTCCCCGGATGAAGTCCGTTAGCGCGCCGGTCCGAAGACACCACAGAGCAGCCTGAATTCGCTCAGAGATCCACCAAAGGGCTGTAGCATACACGTTCAAACTGCCTCTGCTCAACGCCAATCGCGCTATGGTATCTCGCAAACGAAAGCTCACTCCACCCAAGCCCAAGACGCGAGGCGATACGACGCAGCGGCTATCGACTGCGTTTTCGGATTACTTGCGCGGGGAGTGTCGCTTGGCGGATAATACTGTCGCGGCGTATGGGAGGGACATACGGCGATTCCAGAAGTGGTTGGGAAGCAAGCAAGTCCCGGCGTTGACGATCGCTGAGTTATCGGACTTTGTCGCCTGGCTACATCAACAGAAGCTCGCACCAGCCAGCATCGCGCGCCATATCGTTGCGCTCAGAATGTTCTTTCGATACCTCCAGTTGGAAGGGCTACTTCAGGATAATCTGGCGGAACTGCTCGGCAGTCAAAAGCTTTGGCAACGGGTGCCGGAAGTGCTCTCGCCTCAGATGGTCGATCGCTTCTTGCAGGCACCTCAACGGTTCGACGCTTACTGGCGAAGAGATCGGGCAATGTTGGAGTTGCTTTACGCGACCGGTTGTCGCGCGTCGGAATTATCCAACCTGAGAGCGATCGATGTTCATCTCGCCGAAGGCTTCTGCTTGTGCCACGGCAAGGGCAGCAAACAGCGACTGACGCCGCTCGGAAAACCCGCTGCTGCAGCGGTGCGAGAATACCTGGAGCATGAGCGTCCCCAACTCGCGGCCGCTGCGCCGAGTAAGCCCGAGTGGCTTCTCTTGTCTCGCAGTGGCAAGCGGCTGAGGCGCGAAGCGATCTGGGAGTTGGTAAAGAAGTACGCCGTCAGAGCTGGGATGCCGGCATCGATCAGCCCTCACACCATGCGACACAGTTTCGCGACTCATCTGCTGGCCGGAGGTGCGGACTTGCGGCAGGTTCAGGAAATGCTCGGCCACGCAAGTATTGGCACGACGCAGATCTATACACATGTGGATCAGTCACGTCTGAAGAAGGTGCATCAGAAGTTCCATCCGCGCGGTTAGGCACAACAACATCACGGCGACACGAACTTTACTTTCTCGATCAGCGTACGCACGCCGCCGACTTTGTCTCGCTGCCCGGTGCCCGGAGTGGCTTTGTGTCTGTTGTGAGAACGTTTCCGGGGGTTTACACCCCCGGCTACTACCGATCGTCCCTACGGGACTGAAGAGACAGCCGTGATGAAACGCAGAACGTGCCTGTTTGTCTTGGTTGCGGCTCCGCAGCGCTACGATGTTGTAGACGCTGAAGACGAATTCGCATCATGCGAGCGGATCTATTCCCGGCTCAGAGAAGAGCTTTGGAGTGCGACTTATTCGCCGGCTTGCCGAGGGGGAGCGAACTTCACCTTCTCGACAAGCTTAACGATGTTGCCCGCATCGTCTCGGTAGCCAGATACGGCGCTGATCGCTTGGATCACGTGTTCATAGCGCAAGCCGTAGTCGCAGTCGAGTTCCACCTCGGCCGTCTCTTGAATGCTGCCCGGTCCGCGTTCGTCACCGATGACGCCGATGATGTCCAGACGAAGAGCCTCTTCCCAGCCGGGAATGGCGAAGGTCTTGTCGTTCAGCGTGACGGCGGCAAGCTGGCCGCTGGTCCCGGCGCGAAGACGCACTTGCATCGGTGGAAGCTGGAGGTCATCCGGCGTGCCAGCGGCTGGTGCAACCAACGGCATCTTGATGTTGAAATCGCCTTCTTGGGAAACGATCTTGAAGGTCATGATGAAGAAGACGAGCAACTGAAACACGATGTCGATCATCGGCGTCATCTGCAGTTCAATCTTCTCGCCTTCTTCGTTTTGATTTCGAACTTTCATGGCTTTGCTCTAACCGCCGACCTTGTTCGTCGTGCTTAGGGGTTGTTCCCCACGTCTTCCTTCGCGCGGAGCGCGAACTTTTCGAAGGTGTTGTCCTGGCACTTCTGGATTAACTCTTGAACGCGTCCGGTCTGTGCTTCTTTATGAGCACGAATCACGATGGTTGCGTCTTTGGAGAGCTTGTTCTGACTCATCAGCACCTGACGCTCTTTGACAAGAAACGGATTCAACGCCGCAATCGGAATCTCGTTGCCTCCGATAATGGCATTACCTTCCGTCGTCAGGTGGATCGTTATTGGGAATTCGACGGGGCCTTCGGGTGGTTTGGCCAGTTCACTGTCGGGCAACTGAATCTTCTCGTGTTGCTCACTTTGAGTGAAGTTGATCAGCACCATGAAGAAGGCGATAAGCTGGAACGTCATGTCGATCATCGGTGTAAGATCGCCTTCCAGCACGCCGCCACTCGTTTGTTTTGTTACTCGCATCGTGACATTCCTAAGTGCTTGGCGCCGGCTTTACTTGCCTTCATCGACAGTCTCGAAACGTCCCATCAGGCCTTCGCTCAGGATGCCAACTTCCAAGACCAAACGTGCGATGCGATTCTTCAGAATGTTGTAGGCCGCGAGCGCGGGAATGGCGATAGCCAAGCCGACCAAGGTGGTAAACAGAGCCGTCGAAATACCCATCGCCAGTTCTGAGGCCTTCGGAGTCGAACCGCCCGACGCAATCACACTGAACGCTTTGATCATACCGTGGACGGTGCCGAACAAGCCGATCATCGGACTAAGTGTCCCGATTAGCGCCATGTAACTGAGGCGATGTTCCAGCTTCATGTTCTCTTCTTCGCCGACCTCTTGCATCGCTTCAATCGCTTGCTGGTAGCCGGTGGAGAGCTTAGCGAGGCCCGCCGAGAGCACCTGACCCAGGAACGATTCGTCCGACTTGGCGAATTCGTAAGCTTCCTGGTATTGCTTCTCGTTCAGGTGTGCTTCGAACCCTTCGACAAGGCTGACCGGGCAAACGTTCTCGCGCCGAGCCGACAGGAGGTTCATCACCAGAAGTGCGACGAGCGTGAAAGAAAGGCTCAAGAAGACCAGCGTGTAACCTGGGCCAAGCGACTCCCACAACCACTTCAAGAGGTTCGTGCTGCCGGCGTCGTCTCCGTCACCGCCCTCGTCTGCTGCGGCGGCTGGCGCGGGAGCCGGTGCGGGAGCTGGCTCGGCGGGAGCAGCGGGTTCGGCTCCAGCCTCTTCATCCTGAGCCAGGGCCGTCTGAGTGAAGAAACTCGCTACGGGAATTGCTCCGTCGAGAAAGAGCATACACACGACAGCAGCCAGGGTGCCAAACACTAATACGCGTTGCCGCATTTTCGCCTCCGAGATCGGATCTTAAGGTATGTGTGAGTTACTGGCACGGCCCTTGGCAGGCGAAGGACATCGCAGAAGGAGCCGGCGGTAAAGACTGTTCCTAGTGAGATAGTTGACATTCTAATCAGGCAGGGTCGGCCCGGTAAAGGATGCCGGGCATTCGGGCACCAACGTTACCGCTTCTTCGACCACGAGCTGCCCGCGTACCGATCGTTCAGCAGTGAGCGGGCATCATTGGCTCGATCGGGCTTCTTGATCGCAGCCCACAGCTTACTCAGGTGATACAACGCTTCAGCGTGTACGTCGGCATTCGCATAGAACAGGACGTCTACGTGCAGAAAGGCCATTAAGGCCTCGTCCTGCTTGCCGGCCTTCAGGTAGCACGTTCCCAAGGCATTGTAGGCTCGGCCGAAGAGTTCCTTATCGTCGTCAGGACTGTTGTTCAGGATTAGCTCTTCGATCAACTTGATTCCCTCATCGGGAGTGTCCAATCCAGCGAGACAGACCGCCTTGCCTGCCTGAGCAACCAGCTTCTGTTGCCGGGCGGCGGGAGTATCGACACTTGAGTTAATAACGGCGTCGAACTGCGTCTGTGCTTCGGCGAACTTATCCTGGCTGAGCAACGCGCGAGCCAACAAGACGGCGCCTCGCATTTTATAGTCGGCCGAAGGCCCTGATTTGGCAATGTCCCCATAGTAGCGGGTTGCGTTCTCGTAACTTCCAAGCGCAACTGCCAAGTCACCTATCAGCTCGGCAGCCACGAAGTGGTGGAAGCTGCTCGCATTCGCTCGATCAAACGCTACCATTGCCCGAACAGCGGCGGCTTTATCACCACCACCTGATAACGCGAGTTTCCCTTGGCAGTAGGCGAGGTAGTACTGTAGGTCTGCTTTGACGATGGGACGTTTCAACGAATTCGCATCGATCTTGCGAAGTTCGGCATAGCCCTGCTCGATTTGCCCAGTCAGAATGCTATCTCGCGCCCGACGCATCTCGATCGGCTCATCGACGAAGGTAACGCGGCGAATGTCGGTAACGGGTATCCGGCGGATCGTGCCTTGTACATCGATCACCACTTCGCTGCTTGAAGTCTGTTCGGCATCGACGATGCCGTTCGATGGCGAACCTTTCAGCACATACACCTGATCCGAGGACTGTGCCGATGCTTGCCGCTGCATTGCCGGGAGCAACAAGCAACATAAGGCAGCTATGAGCGTATACGTTTTCATCTACAACTCCTTCGAGGATTGTCTATTTGCTCTTTCGCAGCGTGACTAGCCGCCGGCCGCTGCTTTAGATTCAAAGGCCTTCAGTCCGACAGCACGCTCGCCTTGTGCGGTTTGAATCTTCTTCAGCAACTGGTCGTAACGAGCCTTGAAGGCGTTGCCACCGAGATCGGGAATCAACTTGGCTGTTACCGAGAGTTCTTGCGTAGCTTGGTTAAGCATATTCTTCTGTGCGTCGCCGCTCTTTATCATTGCGTAGTTCAGACGACACTCGCCCAAGTGGATCCGAGCTTCGTGGAACGTGTCCCTAAACTTCTGATACTTGAAGGTTGTATTCGCAATCTTGGCCCACCCCCAAACGGCCTTGCTGGCTCCACTGATAGCCTCATTATACTTCGCCTGCTGTCCGTCTTGTTGAGCCCACAGTTCTAGCACCTTCGCGGCCTCGACTTGGACATTCAGCATCATCGCATTGCCTGACAGAATCTCCTCAAAGGTGCCGATCGCCTTTTCAAAGTCGCCTGTTTGGCCAGCTAAGGTTGCCATTCGCAGGAGCACTTGTGTCTTTAGCTGATCGTCGAGCTTGACCTTGTCGAGAATCGTTTGGAAAGCAGCCAGCGACTGCTGGTAATACTTCTTGGCGTCTTCGTTCAGCGTCTCGCCGTCGTCAAGACTCGCGCCAAGCTTGGCAAAGGATTCGGCTACCCAATTCAAGACGCTCAGTTCCGTCGAGCCGTCACCCAACTGATTAAGGAACGTTTCAAAGCCCTGCGATAGGGCACGCTTTGCTTCCGGCGTGGCAGAAGCGAGTTGCTTCTCCAGATCTTGAGCGAGGTTGACATAAACCGAAACTAAACGCTTCTCGCCTTCCGCGTTCCCGCCTATGGCAGCTTTCATGTCCTCCATGACCTTCTTGGCCTTATCGATCGCGCCGCTGTCGGTCGCCAGTAAGGATATGTAGGATCGAAGCGCGGTCTTGTAAGTCTCTTCCTTGACGGCTGATGCAGCCGTGTGCGGGCTGTTAGCGTTGGCTAGGGTCAAAGGGCCGAGCGTCGCGTGTTCGAGGACCTCGACGGCTTTGGCCGCGTGCCCTGATTCAAGCGACGCCTGCGCCAACGAGAGCAAGGCCGTCGTAGTCGTGCGATCTGGCTTTGACGTTTCCTGGATGCGGCCATACGCGGCGAGGAGGATCTTCTCCGCATCTTGTTTGAGCTTCGTAAGCCTTGCCTGCTCGGCAGCAACGTCCCCCTGCGCCGTTCCTTGTTCCTGAGCCTGCGCCAAGATCTGCGAGTCGCGGAGGTAGGTTCCCCACATCGCCTGACCAGTCTTCAATTCCGAATCGCCTCGTCTTGGAGACGATTCAGGCATCTTCTCGATGTACTCTTGCGCGCGATCAAGTTGTGCGCTGTTGATCATGAAGGGCACTAACGTGACCAACGCGTCTTGGGCGGCGGGCTGCTCCGGCCACTTCTCGACAATGTATTCCGCCGAGGCCACGATCCGATCGACTTCATACCTAGAAAACGACTCGGCAAGCTCTTCCAGCGAAACAGTGCCGTTGCCACTCTTGTCGGCTCCGCCATCGAGTCCAACGGCCTGCAACTCTTCGGTGGACAACTGCTTGTTCTTGTCCGTATCCGCCTCCGCGAAAACGGCGGTCGCCGTGACGTTCTTCTGGCCGTAGATCTGAGCGTAGCTGGCCATCGCAATCGTCGCGCTGTCGCGAGCACCGGCGCTGTCGGGATAGCGCCGAGCAACAAAGTCGCCCATCAATGCCGCTCTGTACGAGTCACCAGACGCATAGTAGAGGTAACAAATGAAATAGCGAACGACGTTGATGTCATCAATCGACGTCTCGTCATCGGCCAGTCTGACTGCGAGTTGATAGTAGTCGATCGCTTCCTGCTGTGCATTGGCGACCGTGAGCTGTGCTTCCTTCAACTGCTCTTGCAGCTTGGCCTTCTCCGCAGCGTCCGTCTCCGCCGCCACACGAGCGGGTACTTTGCTCACGATCAGGTTTGCTGTTGTGAAAGCATTCAGAGCGGCTTTGCCGGCGTTCTTCGCTTCGGTGAAGTTGGTGGGGTCTGGTTTCTCGCCCGTGCGGTCCGGGCCACCCAGGTCGGCGACCATCTGCTTGGCTTCGTCTTGGAATTCGCCGCTTCGCTTGGCGACGAATTGAGCAAGTTTCCGAGCGCTTTGGATTGAATTCGTGACTTCACGCTTTTCAGCTTCGGGATCCTCCGATCGCATTTTGTAGGCTTTGGCGAGGCTCATGCGGATCGCCATCCAATCCGATTGGCCATCTTCGGTCGGCCGCGACTTCTGCACCCAAGGAGCTGCCTGTTTGATCGCTTCCATGTATTTCTTCTCGGTCGGATGCAGCCAGCATTCCATCGCGAGACGAAGCGTCTTTGTCTTTAGGTCACGGAACGCGGCCGGCTCATCGGGTTGGTCAAGGAGCTCCGTGTAATAGCCCAACGCATCTTTGAACTTGCCGAGCCTCTGATTCGCGCGTCCTTGATACATGCGAGCATACAAGCCGGCCAAGCGAGTTCGATACTTTCTGTAGATATCAGAATAAAGGGCTGCCGCTTCTTCAAGGACTTTCGTGAATGGTGCGGAACCTTCTTCCAATGTGTCGGCTGTCTCTTCGCGAATCGCCGCGGCAAGTAACTGGGTCTGCAAGTAGTCGGCGCGGAGCTGCGTACGCCGCTCGATCATTCTGGCTTGCTGCTTGTTCTTCGCATCCAAGACCTTGGGGATTCGTTCGAGTTGCACTTTCACTTTTTCTTGCAAGTCGGTGAATACTGCGAACGCTTCGTCGTACAACGGTTTGGCTTCTGCCAGCTTCTTCTTCTTCTGCTCTTGCGCCGTCTTGACTGTCTTCGAGATTTCCACCTTCATTCGAGCTCGCTCGACAATGAGATTGCCGAGTTGGCTAACGGCTGAATTGACTTTCGGATGGGCAGCTTTGGTTTCGGTGAAGGTCTTCAGTAAGATCTGCGCGTCGTTCAAGGATTTCTCGCGAAGCGCCGGATCGCGCTGGGCGCGCGACGCCTCGATCAGCGTGATCGCCTTCTCGAGTTCGATCTCCAGCTTCAGCGATTGCGGAGCGAGCCTGCTCTTCTCCATCGCGTCCAGGTAAGCTAGCGCGACATCGTGGTAGCCGCGGTCGCGCAAACCTTGTAGGAACTCGCGAGCAGGTTCGACAGCGTGGCTAGTGCCACTCGTACAGACGAATCCAACCAACAGGGCGAAGTAAAGAGGCTTTTTCATCGATCGATTCCTTCTTCTCGCTCGCGGCCAACGAGCGCTTGGGCCAAGCCATATGGAAGAATCCACCGCTGCTGGGCGACGGGAGCCATTGCTGAAGTCGGGCCTCTTCGATCAGGTTCCGGGGCTGATCGATACGGGTTATTTGACACAACGGCAGACACGGCTGGCACTTACACTCCAGGTTATCTCGTTTTGCCGCTCGCATCAACCATCTTCAGACACATGACTGCCAATCATTTCGGCCCGCGAAGGGCTAGTTCTTCCAATTGGCGGATCAAATCCACCATTTGTTGAAAATCTGATTGCTCGCCGGCGGAGGGATGCACACCGACGGCCTGTTCGAGAACGTCCTTCCAGCCAGCCGGCTTCTTCCGCTGAGAGAACCGGCGGCCATTCAGTAGCTCAAAATCACCAATACCTGAGAGCCGTTGACCGACTTCCGACACGATTGCCACGGCTCGCAACGGCCAAAGTGTTTCGTCATCAGAGACCGCAATGTCACTCCGACCGATGCTCATCCGTTCAGTTGTCAATGGCGAACCCGTTGCGGGATCGGTCCAATGGACCTCCGCCCAGCCGACGTCCTCCGTCCCATTTGGCCGCAACCACAGCTCGAATAACGCACTCGCTTCCTCACCGGAGTGCAGGTCCGTTTCGACCCCTACGTCGGCCAGCCCGGTCACCGCCGTTGGCCCGCGACCGAAGAGACGATACGCCAAGACTGCCTGGGGGTTGAAAGCAACCTGCAGCCTGGCTTGCCTCGCGACGACAGGGGACTGTCCCGTCGCCAGGGTCACCAGCCTCCACGGTAACTGCCTTGGAGAGACAGCCGACGCATGTTCGAGGCCGGTCGATGAAGGGACCGTCTCAGCCGAAATCAAACGGTCGAGTTGCAGGAAGGTGCTGCGAATCGAAAAAGTCTCGCCAGTTGCGACGAGGTCTCGCATCCGCGCCGCGTCTCGATCGCCGATCGCCGCCTGACCATCCGTGATTAACACGACATGGCGGGCACTACCGGCCGCGACTTCCGCTTCAAACGCAAGGCTCATGGCGGCTTGGAACCCTTTCGCCAGATTATCACCACCTGAGGGATCCAGATCACGAATCATCGACGCTAGCTGCGCGGCCCCGCTCGCCGGCAGGAAATCAACCTGCCGAACAATCTCATGATTCACCGCCACGAACGAAAGTGAATCATTGGGTCCTAGATGCCGAAGTACGATCTCGAACGCGCGGTGGACGGCACCGATTCGGTCGTCTCCGCGCATGCTTGCCGACACGTCTACGACGATCGACATGTGTGTGCTCGTTGCTGTCTGTACTCGCGGCGCCTTCACACCAAGGTGCAGCATGTGATGCGGCTGCCTTCCGAATATCGAAGGGCCGGCCGTCGCGTACAGCACCAACGACTGATCGTTGGACGCTTGAAGGCCGTACCGCACGGCAGCGATATAGTCTTCGACTCGGATGTCGGACGGCGAAGGCGTTCGCCCTTCCAGAAGCAACCGACGCGTTAAATCAACGCTATCGGTTCGAGTAACGAGTGGAACCTGGATCGCTTCTGTAGGTTGACCGGCGGCCGGGAATACCGGCGGATGAATGCCTGACTTCAGGAAGAACGCTCGGTCATAGCCGGGTGCCAACGGCAAGTCCACGCCCGCGATCTGGCGTCTGCGGACGTGCGACAGCTCCGGCAGCGCCTGGTCGTTTGTCTGAGGCGACCCGAGCGTGTTCCTTCGCATCAGGAAGACATCTTCCGTCAGCGGCGCACCGCGTCTGACCTCCTGCAGCAAATGACCGGCCGGCCCCAGGGCCGGCGTGAGATCCAGTCGAGCCAGTTCGATCGGCAGTTCTGCCATCTCGGCAGACGTTGGCGGAGCGAAGCGGATCGTGGTCGGATCGGCTTCGCTCATCGTGAGCAGTGACGAGTGAGTTGGGTCCACATACAGCTCAATGATCGTCAGCGTCGTGTCCCGGTTTTGCTTCGGCCTCATCGCAGCCAACAACGCGCTGAGCGAACCACAGTAAGCACTGAACAGAACGACCAACAGCGAAGCCGCAACGGCGAAACGTCTCCAAGCGGATCTGCGTCGTGCGCGTGGAATCGTACGCAGCCGAACAAGCAACTTTTCAGGGACTTTGGTCTGCCGAAGAGACTCGTCCAGTATCTCATCTTGGATCGCAGCCTGTAATCGATCGACCAACCCGTCAGGCATCGGCGGTGACCGCAGCAACTCATCCAACTCGGCATCGTTCGGCACTGCCGTCTGCTTCAAACGCGCAACAAGCCCTACCGGAACAGGCACGTCCCGCAGGTAATCATCGAGCATCGCGTCGGACAAATGGTGATACATCATACTCCCGAACAAGCAGCTAAGCCGAGTTCGACTGGGCCTCCATCACAAGTAGGCTTCGCATCCGAGTTCGCGCACGACTGACGCGTGAAAGCACGGTGCCTATCGGGATTCCCAGCATGTCGGCAACCTCTTGGTGCGTGAGTTCTCCGACAACGAGCAATAACAAAGTCTCTCTCAGTTGATCGGGAAGCTGTTGCAAGGCACCTTGTAGTCGATCGTCGAACTCGTTTGCCAGCGGATCCTCTCCCGCGACGCTCAGTTGCAGAAGCGACTCGTCCATCGACACCGTTCGGACGCAGTTCTTGCGCCAACGATCGACGACTCGACGCCGGAGGATGGCTGCCAGCCAAGCCCGTTCGCCGAGTTCCGACTTGTAACTCTCCCGGCTCTTCCAGGCCGAACGGAAAGCCTCCTGCACGACATCTTCCGCGTCATGCTGGTTGGCAAGCATTCGGAACGCCATCCGATAGAGCACAGGGCCGTGCTCTTCGACCATGGCATTAAACAGAGCCTGCGTCAGTGCCAAAACGAACCTCTGCGGAATCGCGAGCCGAGACTGTTGTTAGCTAACACGGTTAGATACGCCGGCCTGCCGGCAATTTATTCCCGAGCGATTTGGATCACTCATAAAGTCTTGCGCCACCACGAGAAATGAAGGATCTGCTGAGAGCAGCGCTACCTCCATCATATACAATCGGGAATAGGTCGTGTTCCCTCATCCGAACGGGTCCGCAATGACGAAATCAGCTCTCAGCGGTAGAATTGTTAGAGGTGAATGCCATCGCCGAAGATCGCATATTCGTGCCCCTTTCGAGCATGTCACCGGAAAGCTGGGCAAGAATATGAGGGGGGCAAGAATATGGGAATCTTCACGAGAACATTTCGAAGTAGGCACTACCTAGCACCAAACGGAATTTGACCAAGGGTGCGTTCACATTGAAGTTTTACGCTTTCTACGACTTCGTCCCCTCCGAGCTT
>PBSM01000125.1 GCA_002726245.1 Planctomycetaceae bacterium
GAGAAATAAGTGGCGTAAGCTTCCAGCTTGCGAACCCGCATTATCGCAAGCTGGAAGCTTACGCCACGGAAAACCGGACAGTTATTTCCAGAACGATCCCTACCTATGCCGCTCTCTTATCCGCTTGCTTCGCAAGTTGCGTCTCGATGGCGGAGAAAACGGTATCGACGGTGATGCCGCGCATGCAGCGATGGTGTTCGAAGGGGCAGACAGCCTTACCGCAGGGGCCGCAATCGACGGGATATTGGATGGTGATTGCGTCCGGATCGTGTGATTCGCTCCAGCGGGGGTCAATCGGGCCGGAGAGAGTGATCGTGGGTACGTTAAACGCGGGACCATAGTGCCGTGGGCCACTGTCGGTTGTGACCATCAGTTGACCTCGCCGGACACACGCCTTGGCGACTCCGATACTCAGATCTTGATCCGCCATACTCTTCACACGCGGATGGTTGGCGTGGCGCGCGACTCGTGCCGCCGCTTCGCGCTCGGCTGGTCCGCAGATCACCAGGACCGCCGAGTCGGAGTCTTCGACGATTCGCTTGGCTAAACTCACGTACGCCTCTTCGGGCCAGTTCCTCGCCGTCCCGGAGGCACTACCTGTGTTGAAGATAATCACACGCGACACCTTATCAAGCACAAGATCGTGCCACACGGCATCCGAGCCGGCTTCATCTTCCGGCAAGGTTGCCAATTCGAGCTTTGGCGGTTCCGTCTGGCAACCGAGTGAGTAGGCAAGTTCGAGATAGTAATCGATCGCTGGGACCGGCTTGAGCTTACGGTTCTCGCGGGGAGCGGTCAGCGTTTTCGTGAGGAGCAGCCCACGCGCGTTTCTGCCGTAACCGACGCGCTCGCGCGCCCCAGACATCCATGCCAAGACTCCGCCCCACAGCGAGTTCGGCAGCAGCACCATCGCGTCCGGCTTCCACACCCGAAGTTGCCGGAGCAGCGACGAGCCGCTCAGCTCTTCGTCACGTGACTTGCGATCATAATAAAAGCACTGGTCCAGCCAATCAGTGCCGGCCAACACCTGGGAGACGTAGGGACGCATGATCCCGGCGATCTCAGCCCGGCCGCCGTAGTGTTTCCGTATTGCCCGCAGGGTCGGCGTCGCCATAACGACGTCGCCGATCCAGTTTGGCAACATGATCCCGATCTTCATCCGTGCCCTCGTGTTGTCTGCGGCAAGTTGGCAGACGAAAGGAAGCCAACTCGGCGCACTCGACCCATCGGCGGTTTCAGTGCCGCCGTCGTCCTTGATAAGAGTTGTTTAGTTTTCTTGTCGTGCCGGCTTGTGGGAGATGGCACACGAGATGGGAAGCAAACGAACGCGGGAGCCGCGTCTTAGCGTTTGCGAGCTACACCAATCATCGTCCGCCCCAACAGGGCGGCCGGAGAGTTCTGCATTCTCACTCCAGACGTCTTTCCGTAGCGGGTTCGAGCGCACCACCGGACTAGCGGAGATAGCCAAGATAAACCGAGCGAAGACTTTTGATATTTGTCGGCTTCGACATGCGTCAGTTCGAGGCCGGCGCGGGCCAACATGAATTGGTAGCGATCTGGTGTGAACGGAGCAATGTGCTGGGAAACTGGATCATGGACTTCGGGATCGAGCGGCGGATGCGAGTACATGTAGCCGGTCAAGAGGAATCGAAACCGAGACTTGAGCGAGGCGATGTTGGGTGTACTAAACAAGAAGACACCGCCTGGTTTCAGAATCCGAGCTGCATCGCGAAACAGTCCCAACTGGCTTTCCAAGTGCTCGACAAGTTCCAGCGCGACCACTGCGTCAAACGTTTCGTCTTCGTACGGGAGCGGCTGCTCTGCATCCGCCTGCCGACACTCGACCGCCGCGCAGCGGAACATCTCCGGATACAGGTCACAAGCAGCGACGTCGTATCCGGCGTCGAACAGCTTCTGCGAAAACGCTCCCTGGCCCGCACCCAGGTCCAGCACGTACGTGTCGTTGCCAATATGCCGCTGAGCAACCTTGAATATCAACTCATGTGCACCGGGGATCGCGATCGGCTGCGGTGCCGCGTTGTCAGCGGGTAACCTGGATGATGGAAGAACCGGAGGCGTGGCTACAGCATTCATGCATCAACCTCATAAGCAGCGGTAACACAACGAGGGCGCGCGATCGTAAAGTGAACCGCAACTGGGCACAAGAGCGTTTGAGTGGATTGTTTGAGTCCCGCCTTTAGGCGGCAAGACCGGCTAAAGCCGGGACTCCAGCAGGAAAGGGTTAGCCGGTGGGCGCTAGCCACGGTTTCAGCGAGAACCGGACGCTAGCGCGTACTGGCTGATTTCGCCAACCCTAATTCTTAGCTGCGACAAAGCACTAGTCGCCTTGCCAAGAGAAGCTATTCAGCTTGCTACGCCGTACGTTCCTGAAAAGCAGTGTTGTCAGCAAGTGCCGCCTGCAATGCTTTCACTTCCCACAGCCCCATCTGGCGGCGCGGACCGCCTTCGATTCCATCCTCTAGCCAAAGGTGTGGCTCAGGAAAGCAAAACGGCTGGCCCACTAGATTCCTTGAGAAGCACGAGCCGGTTCGTGTATCAGAGTTCTCTAGCTGCCCGGGACAGTGGGTAGCCAAGAAGTACTTGATCTCGCTGCGAAAGAGATTGTCCAACGTTTTAAAGACGTCGGTGTAGCTGAAGTGAAAGAGAGTATCGCGGCAAATCCATAGGTCCACGGCCGGTAACTCGTCTTCTACGATGTCGCAGTAAATGAAGCGAGTCACCTCGTCGCGATAGCGAGCGTTGTTTGCGTCAACAAGCTCGGGTACGATTTCACCGCCGATGTATTGCACGCCAGATCGTTCGAGGAGCCGCATCCAATTGTAGTCGCCACAGGGTGCATCGAGCACCGTTTTGATCGAGAACTCATCGAACACCAACGGTAACGCTTTACGCAGCCTGGCGGTGTACGCTAGCGTTGACCCCGGGCCGGACACCGATTCCTTATTCTTCCATTTGTTCAGCAGCGCATAGCGGCGGAAACGGTCCTGCCGCGTTTCCAAGGACAAGGCGCGTTTCGCTAACAGATAGGCTGCTGTGAGGGCTCGTTTCATGTGAGGTAGCAATTGTCAGATGTGGAGCCAAGCAAGAGACAGATTTCAGAACTGTAGCGAATAGGCCGCCGGAGGATAGCTCAAGCTGCGAAACGGCTAAAGTCCAGTTCGTCAGGCAAGGACGTGCGAATGCGGCTGACTGAGGTCTTCCCGCTGCTGTTCACGCGGCTATTTTCGCGGCGAAGGTCTTTTTGTCGTTTCGCGCCATGATGATCATCGTCTCACCAAACAGGATCTCCCTGCTGAACATCTGGCGTGTGATCTCTCGGTTCCGAAGCCGTTGCTCAGGGTCTTTCTCAGCGGTTCGCAAGGTCCACCATGTCGCCAAGTAAGCAAACGGCATGAGCCAAGCATATGCCAGGCTGATTGGCTTGATCCGATTTGTTCCGATCTTTGTGACGGTGAAGCCAGCGCGGTGCAGCATGTACCGCAGTTTGTGGAAAGACAACATATTGATGTGGTGCAGCGGGTTCGGGTTCGCCTCATCCAGCGGTGACCGGCATTTGTTGTGGAATCCCGTGAGTAACCACCGCCATCTCGACCGCAGCGAAGAGATATTCGGCGTGGTTACGACGAACGATCCGCCCGGACGAAGTGTGCGTGCGCACTGTTCTACGAAGTCGAAAGGGCGTTCGATGTGCTCAATGCCATCAATACATACGATGGCGTCATATGCGTTGTCTGCGTAGGGCAACGGCCTATTCATATCAACTTGCGAAAACGTTGCACCAGGGACCGCACAAAGCGGTTCGCAGTCGGCCGAGATGACCTTCCAGCCGTTGCTGAGGCAGCGCTCTGTGAAAGCGCCTTCGCCGGACGGAATGTCGAGCACGCGGTCATGATCTTCCTGCTCGCACACCCACTTCGTGACCATATCGTGTGTATGTGGTGTGGTATTCTCGCCGATATCTGATGACTTCCTGACTGACACAGAATACCTCCCGCAGTGATAGGCGATTTGGAGAAAGGAAACCGCTAGCGTGCCACGGCACGAATGTGCCTTCGGAAAAGGATCGGTCGGGAGAGCAGCCTGACTTAAACGATTCGCAGCTTGAATGGTATTGCCCTGCGCCAGCCGCTTGTGACACAATCCCGCGCGATACCTCTCGCCGATCAGCCGCAAGGGCCTCCACATGGTCTACCAACTCACCGCTATCATCACCTGCAAAGATGAAGAGAATAACATTCGGGAGTGCATCGAATCGGTGCTGGGCATTGCCGATGAAGTCCTCATCGCAGACTCGGGGTCAACCGATCGGACTCTGGCGATCATTGAGGAAGAAGGCGGGTGCCGTGTCATCGAGCGTGAGTACATCAATTCGGGAAGTCTGAAAAACTGGGCGATCCCACAGGCGACGCATGAATGGGTCTTCGTGATCGACGCGGATGAACGAGTCACGCCCCGACTCGCCGCGGAAATCGAAGATATGCTTGCCGGCGAACCGTCGCACGACGGCTATTGGGTCAACCGCGACAATTACTTTCTCGGGCATCCGGCTCGCTTCGGCGGGTTCCGAAATGACAACGTGATCCGACTGTTCCGGCGAGACCTGGGGCGATACAAGGGCGAGACGGACCACTGCGAAGTTGCTATCACGACGAACCGCATCGGATTTCTGAAAGGAACACTGCAACACTTCAGTTACTGGAGCTACGACCAGTACATGAGGAAGTTCCACCGCTACACGACCTATCAAGCTCAAGTGTGGGCGGAGTCAGGTAAGAGCCCAAGCTTCCTCAAGCTGGCCTTTAACGGCCCCTTCCGGTTCGTTCGGGATTATTTTTTCAAGCTCGGGTTTCTGGACGGGAAGGTTGGCCTGCAAGTCTGCATGCTGTCGGCTTTCTATTCTTTCATGAAGCAGGCCCGTTTGTGGGAACTGCAGGAAGGCATTCCGGAGCCTCAACTGGAAGCAGACCGCGAGCAGCGAAAGGCGGCGTGATGGCTGCTGCGGCCTGTCCGCTTACGCCGCGGCGGCCAAACGCTTTGCGATGCAGTGCCGATAGACTTCGAGGGTCCGATCAACCATTGTATCGGCTGTGAATAAGCGATGGGCTCGATCGAAGGCGCGTGCACAACGTCGCCGGCATTCCTCGGGCGAATCAATAGCTTCCAGGATCGTCTCGGCCAGCGCCGCGGGATCTTTGGTGGGAGCTGTCCAGCCGACGGGTAACTCGGGCGCAAAGGTCTCGCCCATCAAATCAGGAATGCCGCCGGCTCGTGTTGCGACGATCGGACGCGAAGCGAACATCCCATCGACGATCGAACTGCACAGTCCTTCGAGATGCGAGCTAATCACGAAAAAATCGCAGGCCGCGACAAGATCTGGAACGTCATCACGAAAGCCGAGGAAGTCAACATTCGCCGAGATACCCAACTCGGCTACCTGCTGCTTGAGCGGCTCCGTCAACTCACCATCGCCGGCCAGCGCAAGCCGAACACGTGGGTTTTTCTCAAGCACAGCGGGCATGGCGTCGAGTAGGAAGCGATGCCCCTTGTGATCGGTCAGCTTCGCGACGCACAAGAGCAGGACTTCGTCATCCATGCAGTACAGCGATTGACGGGCCCGCGAACGAACACCGGCTGACATTCGATTCGGATCGACTCCATCATGAACCACGTGTAGCCGCTCTTCGCTGATGCCACCCTCGCGACAAACTTCGGCGACAGCCGTCGATACGCAGACCACGCAGTCCGACCAGCGTTCATACTTAGTGCGGGAACGTATTGGAAAATCAACCCGCCGCGCAGCCGCTCGGACTGGGATCGCGAGACCGATCGACGCCAAGCCAGCCGCCGTCAACGCATGAGCGTCGTTGCAATGCAAAACGTCGGGAGCGACTTGCCGGAGACGACGCCGTATCGCTGCCAGGCTCCACGGCGATTTTCCCTTTCCGGAAAAGGTCTCGACCGAGAAGTCTTCTCGATCCATCCGATCGGCGAACGGTCCGCCTCGTCGGGCCAGGATTGAACACTCGTGCCCTCGATCCCGCAATCCGTGTGCAAGCAGCAACGCTTGCTCTTCGCCACCGTGCCAGGCCTTCTGGGTCGAGGCAAGAACGACGCGGAGCGGTTCGTCCGATGTTCCTCGCGACATGGTATCCCTGCTAATTCTGATAGGTCAACCAGCTTGCTTGAGTTCAGCAACCCGTTCCTTTGGCGCGCAGAACACATCGTAGTGCGTCCACGTCATCAGGTTTCCTGCGTCAACGGATTGCCCGAGATAGTTTGTTTCGCTTTCGATCTTGTGCAGCTTGTAATCGAGGTCGGCGAGCAACCGATAGAACTCCAGCCGCTGGAATTCGTTGGTGTACTTGTACACCTCAGCTTTAATGTACGGCCGCGTTTCCTCGATCAAACCGCGGATCGAGCGAAGCACCTGCGTGTCAAAGCCCTCCGCATCCGTTTTCACGTATCGCAACCGACCGATCAGGTCACTGTGATTCGTTCGCAGATAGTTCTGCAAGTTGCGGCCGTCCACTGTCAGCTTAAACGGATGAGCATGCCGCCACGGACTGATCCCTTCGTGGCGTCCGCCATTGCAGAAGCCAGGATCGGAGTATTCGAATTCGATTGGTCCATCTTCCGGCGTCGCTGCGAACGGCAACGCGATGATGTTCGTCTTGTCTGGATTGAGCTTCGCGTTCTCGGCGAGGACTCGAAATACATACGGGTTTGGTTCGAGGGCGAGCACCCGACCTTCTGCCCGGGTTGCGAGCGCTATCGGCAAGGTCGAATCACCCGTGTGTGCTCCGACGTCGATCGCAACATCTCCCGGAGCGAGGAATTCGCGAAGGTAGTCGATCTCTGCCTGACAGAATTCCTTTCGCCGTTCGATAGGATGCAGCCACTGCGCGTATTCAACGTAGCCTTCTTGGGAGAAGTCGAAGGAATGAATCTCGAAGCCATACTCACGCGGCTTCGGTTTGAAGCCTAACATGTGGAACAGTGTCTTCAGTTTCATAGCGTTATCAGTCGGCTAGGTTGTTCAGGTTCTGACTCTGGTACTAGCTGCCCGGCGATTGGCGTCTGCGTTACGCTACCTGCTGGCAACTGCCACCAAGTTGGATCAAGTCACGAGCGGCTAGTTCTTCAATCTGCTTCCACACTGCGTCGATATCGATTTCAGCAATGGTATTAACGTCGAGCACGTTCCCACACACATCGTCCCGTGGAACATCGGCTCGCGGTCTAACCACCCGCTGATCCTCCCGGTTCGCCGGAGTCCAACGAACGGCTGATTCGCCGTCCATGACGACGACCGTCGGTATCCCCGCCGCGTTGGCGAAGTGCTTCGGACCGCCATCGTTGCCGACGAGTAACTCGCATCCCGTCAGGATTTCCTTCAGTACCGGAATCGACGGCATCGCGTAATCGATCAACGGCTCGCATCGCATCTGATCCGCGATCTCGCGAGCAATTGACTCCTCGCCTGGACCGTAAACCAGGAACGGCTGGAAGCCGCGCTCCGCGAGTCGATCGGCGATGTTCGCTAACTTTGCCACTGGCCAACGCCGCCACTCGAATCGTGTTACGCCATAGATCGCGACGACCGGAGCCTGGAAGTACTCGTTCCGGAACCGAGCCGCCGCCGCTTTGTCTTCGTCAGATACGCAGAAGTCGAGCTGCACGTCGTCGAGATCGACTCGCTCGTCTTGGAGCAAGAGGAGCTTATTGCGGGAACTATACTCGAACGGAGGAGGTCGATACGGATGCGTGTAGCAGAGCCGATTCCTTATCCCGCGATTGCGAAAGCCAAGCCGCTTACGACCGGCCGCTAGTCGCGTTAGCAACGCGGTCTTGGGAAGCGATTGTGTATCGACGATCACGTCATATTTCCGCTGCCGCAACTTCGACGCGAACGCAAGAAAGTCTCTCACTCCCGCCTTCCGTGGCAGCTCGAATGTCTCGGAGATCAGCGGGTGATGTTCAAGGAGTGGTCGATTCGATCGTTGACAGACCATGTCGATTTCCGCATGCAGATAGATTCGCCGCAGTTGGCGGAACAATGGCGTTGTCAGAATCGTATCACCCAGTTCGCGAAGCTGGATGACAAGAATCCGGCGGACATCACTCATGAAGTTGGCTCTCGTTGGGAAGTCGCCGTTCCAGATCGTTCTCGGTCGATGCGACAACGCGGCTTCGGCGAACGCGGAAAGATAGTAGAACACCAGAGATGGGTCCAGGTGAAAGAGCCGATAGCAGCAGACGAATGGGGACGTTGAGCCCGATGCCGTGTGCTACCGCGTTTCGCCCGCCGCTAGCAACGCCTTCAGCTTTTTTTCGAGCGGCTCCTGCCCTTCCTCGATCGAGAGACCAATCTGTACCGCCCAGAGCGGAATCGCTGCGACTTCCGAAACAAGGATCTTGACGAGATCCTTGTGCGTGCACACAAGCGACTTCGCGTTACATGCCAGCTCCGCTAGCGAGGTAATATCGGCCTCCGTGTAAGAGTGGTGATCAGGGAAATCGCGGAAGGCGACAACTTCCAGACCGCATGCTTCGAGCGTATGTCGAAAGCCTGCCGGATTGCCAATTCCACAGAAAGCCGCGATAGGTCTGCCGCATAGCGAGTCGATCGTAGCGATGTTTCCTTGGCTATCCAAGAATTGATGCGGTTGGTGGGTCAGCTCAATCCAAATAGCATTCGGAGCGTGGCGCATCGCCACTTCACGGATCTCCGCTCGCCACCTTTCATCGACCGCATCCGCGCGGCTCAACGCAACAACATCTGCTCGTGCCAACGAACTAACTGGCTCGCGAAGCAATCCGCGTGGCAACAGAGAGTCGTAGCCGAACGGCTCCAGCGCATCGAGCAACACGATATCCAAGTCTCGATGGATGCGCCGATGTTGGAAACCATCGTCCAACAGGAGCAGCTCAGTCTCAAACTCTTCAACCGCTGTCCGCGCGGCGGCGACTCGATCGGGATTCTGCAAGTGTGGAACATCGGGCAGTTTCTGTTCGAGTTCTAGCGCTTCGTCGTTACGAGCTCCCGCTTCAGCTCCATACCCGCGACTGATCAGGCAGACTCGAACATCTCGCTCTCGAAACCACTTGGCCAGCCATTCGACCATCGGCGTCTTGCCAGTTCCGCCGACGGTCAGATTGCCGACGCTAATCACCGGCACATCAACCCGATGAATCTGGCGGTGGCTGGTATCGAAAGCACGATTCCGCCATTGGACGGCTATCCCGTACGGCAACGAAGCGGCACCGAAGCCCGCGCGAAGCAGCATCGCAAACGGATCGTTGCGCTCTCCACTGACGATCCTTCGGAATTCGGTCGCGTTCCACACGCGTGGATCCTTCGCGGGAGGCAGGGCCTCCAAGTCATTGCGCTGTTGGCAGTTAAGTGGACATCGCAAGCTAACAAACGCCTTACCAAGCGTCAACGACAGCGGACTCGCCGCCGACCGCTTACAATGTGACGCTGCTCGACTCACACGTACCAAGAACCCACTGTCAGAAACAGGAAAGACGAACCGATGCAATTCTCCCTTGTCATGACAACTTTGCTTTTCTCGCTCGCGATTGCTGAATATGCCAAAGCCGATGCACTTGCGAAGTCTCGCCCGAACATCATCCTGATGATGACCGACGATCAAGGTTACGGCCCGGTCGGTCGTCACGGGCATCCGTGGATCAAGACGCCGAGTCTCGACAGTCTATACGACACAAGCACGCGGTTCACGCGGTTCCTGGTCAGCCCGACTTGCTCGCCGACGAGATCGGCTTTGATGACCGGCCGCCATCCGATGCGCAACGGCGTCACCCATACGATTCTGGAACGCGAACGTATGACGCTCAACGCCACGACGCTGCCGCAAGTTCTGAAGGAAGCGGGCTACGCGACAGGTATCTTCGGCAAGTGGCATCTTGGCGACGAAGAGCCTTACCAACCGCACAAACGCGGCTTCGACGAGGCCTTCATTCACGGAGCGGGCGGTATCGGTCAGGCGTACGACTGCAGTTGTGCCGACGCGCCGGGAAACAAGTATTTCAACCCGACGATTCGCCACAACAGTTCGTTCGTGCAGACGAAGGGTTATTGCACGGACCTCTTCTTCACCGCAGCGCTTGGCTGGATCAAAGAGGTGAAAGATGCAAAGCAGCCGTTCTTCACTTACATCGTGACCAACGCACCACATGGCCCGTTCATTGCTCCTCCGAAGAACACGAAGCGGTTCACTGACATCGGCTTCGGAGAACGAGAAGCCGGGTTCTACGGGATGATCGAGAATATCGACGAGAACGTCGGACGGCTGTTGGGCAAGCTGGAGGAGTGGAAGCTTTACGACAACACGCTGATCATCTTCATGTCAGACAATGGCATGACCGGCGGCGGATCGGGTCGTATGGGCAAGCGGATCGGCAAGCTTGCTGACGGCACGGAGCTGTTTCTGTACAACGCCAAGATGAAAGGGTTGAAGGGGAGTGCTGATGAAGGCGGTGTCCGTGTTCCGTTCTTCGTACGTTGGGACGAACGGATCAAGCCCGCACGCGACGTCGATCGTATCGCCGCTCATATCGACATCTTCCCGACGCTGGCTGCCCTCGCCAACGCAAAGCTACCGGCGGGACAGGTCGAAGGGCGTAACTTGCTGCCGCTGATTGATGATCCCAAAGCTGCTTGGGAGGATCGCTATCTCTACACCCACAAAGGGCGGTGGAAAACAGGAGAAGATCCCAACAAGTCTCAATGGCGGAACTTCGCGGTTCGGAACCAGAGATTCCGATTGGTCGGCGAGAATGCTCTGTACGACATGCAGAAGGATCCGTCTCAGACGACGAACGTAATCGAACAGCATCCAGACATCGTCAAGCAAATGCGAGCCGCTTACGACGAGTGGTGGAAGGGAACTCGTCCGCTGATGGTAAACGAGGATGCTCCGATGTCGCCAACGCGTCCCTTCCATGAGTTGCATCGTAAGCAGATGGCCGCTGGCGGCATCCCAGACTGGAGGCCTCCGACGCTGTGATCGCCGCTGGAGTCCCGCCTTTAGGCGGCTTGGCGCACGCTCCTGGCTTCCGAAAGAGCCGGCTAAAGCCGGGACTCCAACAGGACTTACGCTCCCTTGTCAGAGCCATCCGAACGTGTTACAGAAGTGGGTTCTGGATGTGTTAACGCAGGCAATCTGGAGTCGGCATCGCGATGGATTGCGGTGGCTCGCAACCATCGAAATGACCGGAGAATTCGAAGAAGATGATCGAAAACATCGTTCAAAGTGACAACGTTGGCAAGATTCTTGACCGAGCGTTGGATGCAGGCGAAGGCCTGTTGAGGCTATCGCCCACCTGGGTGCCTCGGAGCTTCCTACATCCCGGCAAGCGGATCAAGCTACATCCTGATCACTACTACTCTTACGGAGCCGAACGCGGCGGCATCGACGAACGGTGGTTTTCGAGCACGACCGACGCAGCGAATGAGGGGCGCGTCTGGCACGAAGGTCAAAGCTTCGCCTTGTTCGAAGGTGAACACTTCATGTTGAAGGATGCCGTCTCCGAAGCCGGCGCGCGGCTGATCGGGCAGGCGATGTACGACAAGTACGAGCGTTGGCCTGTCTATTCGAAGTTCTTCGACAATATGGGTCCCATCCCACATCACATGCATCAGACTTTTGAAGATGCGAAGCTCGTGGCTCAGGAAGGAAAGCCGGAGAGCTACTACTTCGCGCCTCAATACAACAACTGCGACAACAACTTTCCTTACACTTTTATGGGCTTGGAACCCGGCACCACGAAAGATCTAGTACGGAAGTGCCTGGAAGATTGGAGTAAGGGAGATAACGGGATTCTCGATCTGTCGAAGTCATACCGCTTGAAGCGAGGAACCGGTTGGTTGATCCCGCCAGGCGTGCTGCATGCACCCGGTTCGCTGTGTACTTACGAGCCTCAATGGGGCAGCGACGTCTTCGGTATGTATCAATCGTTGGTCGAAGGTCGTGAGGTCCCGTGGTCGCTGCTCGTCAAAGACATGCCAGAAGAGAAGCATCAAGATCTCGACTTCATCGTCGGCGAGCTGGACTGGGAGAAAAACGTCGATCCTAACTTCAAAGACAACAACTATCTGGAACCGATCACCGCCGCGGAAGGTGATGGCTGGCGGGATGATTGGATTGTCTACGGCCGCGTCGATGGCGATCAGTTGTTTACAGCTCGCCGCTTAACCTTGCAGCCAGGCGCGAAGTACATGCTGAAAGATCCGGGAGCAAGCGGCTGGATCACGGTCCAAGGCAAAGGCCAGATGGGCAAGCTCGCACTGCAAACTCCTGCGATGATTTGCTTCGGTGCCGAGACCGAAGACGAAGTCTTCATCAGCCACGAAGCCGCAACGGCCGGCATCGAAATCGAAAACACTGGCAGCGAGCCGCTAGAAGGTCTGCGATACCTCGGGCCGGATACTTTCGACAGCGTGCCAAACGTCGGTGATTACAAGAAGATCTAGCCCGTGATTGTTGCCGCACCATTACAGAAGTCGCTCCAGCCGTTGCAGCGGTTCGTTTTTGACGGACTGACTTGGGCAACGTACGAGACGTTGCTCGACTCGCTCGGCGAGAATCACTTGCGGCACACCTATTTGGAAGGGAGTTTGGAAGTTGTGACTCCTTCGTACGATCATGAATGGTCCAAGACGTTGCTAGGTGACTTCGTCGCCACGCTTTGCCGCGTCTCGCGCATACCGCGAAAGAATGCAGGCTCGACGACGATGAAGGACGAGGATTGGGATCGTGGGTTGGAGCCCGATGAGTGTTTCTTTATCGGCGACGAATCGGTAGCGGCGATGCGAGGTAAGACGCAGTTCGACGTGAGCCGCGATCCACCCCCTGACTTGGTCGTCGAAATCGACGTGACGGCGAGTTCAGATCATCGGATCGAGATGTACCGCCTGAAGGGCGTTCGCGAAGTGTGGCGATCGAAGAACGACACGATTGTCTTCCTAGGTCTATCAAAGAACGGGCATTACCGGCAGATCAAGAAGAGCCGCCACTTTCCGTTGCTTACGTCGCAAGAGTTAACGCGATTCGTCGCGATGCGGCATGAGCTAGGCGACGACACGGAAGTAGAACTGCAGTTTGAAGAATGGGTTCGAGAGCAGATTAAACCAAGGAAACGACGAATATGAGCAACGCATCTCCGAAACTCCACAACGGCATGTGGCCCGGCTTGGTTGGCAAAGGCGACGAAGAAGGCCAAGAGCCGCCGATCAGCTTGGAGCATATGCTTGATCTAACGGTGGCTGCGGAAGTGAACGGCACGAAGTTCGACGGCATCGACTACTTCCTCTTCTTGCCGCACACGAATCCTGAAGCCAGCGACGATGAACTGAAGGGCATCGCCGATATGATCGTGAGCAAGGGCTTCGACATCGGTTCGTTGGTAGCACCCGTTTGGCCCGGCACGGTCGGCGATTCGGCGATGGGCGATGAAGCAGCACAAGAGAAGTTTCTTACGGCCGTAAAGATGGCTTGCCGGATTGCTGGAATCTTCAACGAGCATGGCGCTCGGAAGTACGGCGTGATTCGAATCGACTCTGCCGAATTCGGTGTTGCAAAGTGGCGAGAGGATACCAAGGCAAACACCACCAAGATCGCGAACACATTCCGCGAAGCTGCCAAGATCGCCGCGGATCAAGGCGAGCGACTGGCAGCCGAAGGAGAGATCTGTTGGGCTGGCATGCATAGTTGGAAAGACATGCTCGACCTGCTTGAAGAGGTTGGCATGCCGGAAACGCTTGGCTTCCAAGCCGACATGGCGCACACGTATCTCTACCTGATGGGCTACAACGCGCCGGAGCATGCGATCTTGCAGGAAGGTTACAGCGCAGAAGAGTTCTACGCCGCCTATGAGCAAATGGTCGATAAGCTGCGACCATGGACGATCGACTTCCACATCGCTCAGAACGACGGCCAAGTGCATGGAGCCGGCTCGCACGACAAAACAGGAAAGCACTGCCCAGCGGATGATCCGAACGGCAAGTTGGATATCGTCAAGTGTGCGGGCTACTGGCTGAAAGATGCACCGGCGCGAGGCATCAAGCACATTTGTTGGGATGGCTGTATGTTCCCCAATGCGATGCTGGAAGATCCCAAGACGTGGAACACGATTCTCGACGCGATGATCAAGGTTCGCGACGCGCACGGCTGGAACTAGGAGAAGACGTCATGGGCCGGATCATCACATCGGTCACTATCGCGAATGCTTTCGACAAGGAGAAGTCCTTTCGTTGTGACGCGTTTGTTGATGCCGGTGCTGCGCTGATGACTCTGCCAATCGCGTGGAAAGATCGCCTTGGGGATCTCGAACTTGTCAAAGAGGTCGAAGCTCAACTTGCCAACCAAGAACTCGTGCAAGCTGAAATTCGCGGCCCGGTGCAGATCGAAATCGAAGGATTTCGCCCATCTATACCGAGGTAATGTATTTGGAAATGCAATCCAACGATGGCTAGTATGACCCGCTCGTTGGTTACTTAGTCTTGGAGCAATCGCAAGTGGCGGTCGATTTGGTACGTCACAAGCTGCTGCCTGCGGGGGCGGTGGACCTGAAATCGCTCCACACATAATTCAACAGAAGCAAAGGTAACGGAATGACAAAACCCTTGAACATAGGCATGATCGGCTACGGCTTCATGGGTCGAGCCCACTCGAACGCATACAACCGGGTGAGCGACTTTTTTGACACGGAATACACGCCCGTACTGAAGGCAGCTTGTGCCCGAAACGCCGAGAACGTCCAAGCCTTTGCGGACAACTGGGGTTACGAGTCGATCGAGACGGATTGGCGGAAACTGATCGCGCGCGATGACATCGATGCGATTGATATCTGTGTGCCGAACAACCTGCACAAGGAGATGGCCATCGCGTGTGCCGAAGCTGGCAAGATAATCTTGTGCGAGAAGCCGCTCGCCATGAACAGCGAAGAAGGCGAAGAGATGTGCCAGGCCGTCGAAAAGGCCGGCGTCGCCAACATCGTTTGGTACAACTACCGACGAATCCCCGCCGTGACACTAGCCAAACAACTGATCGAGGAAGGTAAGCTGGGACGGATCTTCCACTATCGAGCCAACTTCCTCCAAGACTGGACAATCTCGGATGATCTCCCGCAGGGCGGTGCGGCGCTGTGGCGTCTCGATGCGGCAGCGGCCGGCTCCGGAGTGACGGGCGACTTGCTGGCTCACTGTATCGACACGGCGATTTGGCTCAATGGTGGCGTCAGCAATGTTAGCGCGATGACCGAGACGTTCATCAAGGAACGCAAGCACAACTTGACCGGCAAAGTCGAACCGGTCACGATCGACGATGCGTGTGCCTTCCTTTGTCACTTCAGTAATGGCTCGCTGGGGCTTTTCGAATCGACTCGATACGCTCGCGGTCACAAGGCTCTCTACACGTTGGAGATCAACGGCGAACATGGCTCGCTCAAGTGGGATCTGCATGACCTGCATCGACTTGACTACTTCGATCACCGCGACGAAGGGAGAGTGCGAGGCTGGCGATCGATTCACGTGACCGATGGCGACCATCCTTACATGGACAAGTGGTGGGTTCCCGGCTTGCAGATCGGTTACGAACACAGTTTCGTTCATCAGGTCGCGGACTTCCTGGAAAGCCTCTCGACTGGCAAGCCGGCTGGTCCGACGTTCCGCGATGCCTTGGAAACGCAGAGGATTTGCGACGCCGTATTGGCCAGCGCCGAGTCTGGCCAGTGGACCGATGTCGGTTGATCGGTGGTGGCAGAGTTGTTCCTTGGCCGCGACCTAGGCTTGTCCTACAATGGAAGCTGCTGATCCACATCGCCGAATTTGGAGAATCCCATGGCGTCGGATTCCGCTCCCGAACGAGCTGTTGATCTGGCTTCGTGCGTTGCCAACGAACACGAACCGCTACCGCCAGAATTGCGGCCGAACATCGATCACATCGTGACGGAGACCGAGGAAGCGGTGGACAACCTCTATTCCGAAAAACAGCAACGGTTGCTAATCGAACCGCTTTTTAGCTCCTGGCGCGGTGGAGACAAGAGCTTTGTCGCGATGGCGAATGTTGGCTTGTTTATCAGATCAGGAAGCCGCCCTTTGTTCCCGACATGATGCTCAGCCGCGGCGTTGAGCTTCCGTCCGATGTGCATAAGAAGGAGAATCGCTCGTACTTCGTTTGGGAATATGGCAAAGTGCCCGATCTCGTCGTCGAGGTCGTTTCTAATCGTGAGGGTGGCGAGGATACCACGAAGTTTGAAGCTTACGGCGAAATCGGCATCCCTTATTACATTATTCAAGACCCCTATCATCAACTGAGCGACGAGACGCTTCGCGTTTACAGACGTGAAGGACTCAGTCGTTATCAACGATTCGACCATTCGGGCATGTTACCGGGAATTGATCTGGGCGTCTGTTTGTGGCAGGGATTGTACGAGGACCTCGACGGTACCTGGCTGCGGTGGACCGATTCGGCGGGCACGATCATCGAGACTGGAGCGGAGCGTGCAGATCGTGAAAAAGAACATGCCGACCACTCGACTGAGCGAGCTGATTTACAACAGGCCCGCGCGGATCAAGCTCAAGCTCGTGCGGACCGACTGGCCGAACAACTGCGACAATTGGGTGCCGATCCCGAAGCCTGAGGGTCGGGTTCTGAAACGCTGATGAATTACTTCGCTCACGCGTGCCGTTTTCTTGCCGACCCGTACTTCATGGCCGGCACTGCCGTTTCCTTGGCTGAGCGTTGTAAACCGCAAGTCGGGGGCCGCTCAAAACTTGCCATAAATAAAAGTTCTTCTTTCGTGAGGATTCTCGCGTCTTGGATTCGTGCTTTATGTGAAAGACGCCGGTAGATCGGTGTTCGTTCTGAGTTTTCTCTTTCACGAAGGACACGAATCATGAAGAAGATCGTCATCGCAACTCTTGTTGCTGTCAGTGGTTTCGTTGGATTGTGTGTCGTCGCCGGCCGAAATCTGGGCGAGATGACGGGTTACTTCCGGGCTTCGGCCGATACGGTTGTCGAAGCGTTGCCGAGCGAAGTCCATGATCGGAAATTGGAGCACGACATTCGCCGTGCTCGCCAGGAAGTGATCGATCGCCAGGTGCAATTGAACCTGTCTCGTAGCCACCTCGATCAATTGCAAGCGGACGCAGAAGAGCTGTCCGCCAGCACCTCGCGACGCGAGCGATTGCTTGCGGACGCTTATCCGGCGTTGAAAATCGCGGCCGAGGCCAACACGGCGACCATTCGGTTCGCCAGCACGGAGTAGCAACTGCCTGACTTCCATCGTACCGGCACTTCAACCTCGGGTTTCGTGTCTCCAGTTCCGTCGAGTAAAGTAAGCAAGTTAGCGGAGCCGATCGCGTAAGCCCGAGGGAGCCTAGGCAGAGGAGTTAGGCCAGTTGTTCAGATAGACAAGCTGGTTTGCAATCTGTTCGCTGGACACTCTGTCAAGCAGATTCAATAACGCACGTACGTTTCGGCATGGATCGTTTTGCGTACCGACGATGATGCTGCCGTGGTCTTCACCTCGCGCGACGAACTCCGAATGAAGGTGAGGAAAATCACTTGCGTTATAGGACAAGGATGCTAAAGCCGCGCTCGCTGGCGAATCGGATTTGGTCCGCATCTTCGGTTGCTGTTCGTCCCGCCTCGACGGTTGTTAATACATCGCGCCCCCGCAGGCGAAGTGCATGTGCAATCATTCCGTGTACGTCTTCGTCCAGGTACGTCCTGATGGCGCTCATTGCGGTGGAGTGAGCGTTGGCGGGAATTGGTGCATGGCGGTTTGCTCGTCAGATAGCTCGACAAGTTCGCGTTCGATCTGATCCGTGTGGTCGTAGTAATAGGATAGCGCGTCGTGGACTTGGCCGGCGTGAGTTGGGGGAACTCTCGCAAGATCTCGTCAACCGAAATGCCCCGGCGATGATTTTGCACGATGGAACTGACCGGAAAGCGAGTTCCCTTGATGACCGACCTTCCTCCCTGGACGTTGGGATATGATTCCACATAGGGATGAACCACTTGCTGGTGAGATGTTGTTTCAGACGGCATGTTACGCTTCCAATGACGACTCAGACGACGTACGTTCTTATTCAATTATCCCATTGCATCGTACAGACGTCCACCACCAGGAAAGTGCAGCAATTCTAGATGGCAGCCGGCAACGTGAGAAGTTGGCAGTATCGCCGTTGCGTGTTAAAACGACTATCGGTGGACGACCAAGAGGCTCGAACCGTGTGAACCGGGGTGGCAGTTGGAACAACACGTCCCAGAACTGCCGCGCGGCGAATCGTAACAGGAACACGCCCTCGAAGCGGAACAACAACCTCGGCTTTCGTGTCTCCAGCCCCGGCAACGGATGGATGTCCGGCATTGACGGAACCGGCCGTTTTCCTTTCCGCAGGGATGAAACTCGCACGGCGAGTCGGCGCGAGTAGTTCTCCGAAAGCTCCGATTCGCCATTTTTATTCGTTCGCACCGATACGCAACGCGATCCCTCGTCTCAATGAATTATTTCACTCATGGCCGCCACTATCTCGACGACCCGTACTTTGTGGCGGGTACGGCCGTTCCCGATTGGTTGAGCGTTGTGAATCGCAAGTCGCGGGCGCGATCAAAGCTTGCGAAACCGTTGACCGATCACAATGACAGAACGTTGTCCGCTGTTGCACGCGGCGTCGTTCAGCATCACCACGACGACGACTGGTTTCACCAGACGAGAGCCTTCGCGGAGCTTAACTGGCACTTCACCAAAGAAGTTCGAGACCGGTTGCCGCGGGACGATGGTTTTCGTCCAAGCTTCCTGGGCCATATCCTCGTCGAGCTGTTACTCGATGCGACGTTGGTTGAAGGCGATCCGAGACGGTTGGACGAGTACTATGCAGTGATGGACTCGCTCGATCCGAATGCGGTGAGCGATGCCGTCAATCTGATGGTGACGCAGCAGACGGGGATGCTCGCCTTTTTCATCCCGCGTTTTTCGGCGGAGCGGTTCTTGTACGACTACCTAGATGATGAGAAACTGCTCTTTCGGCTGAATAACGTGATGCGACGTGTGAAGTTGCCGTATCTTCCTGACACACTTACCGAATTCTTTCCCAAGGCACGCCGGCTCGTTCGTGATCGCATGGCTGAGTTGCTCGCCGGAGAAGAGACTCGAGAGGCTTAAACCGACGAGGAGACGACCATGAAGTTTGGGATGAACCTGCTGCTATGGACCGGTGAGTTGAACGATGATCTAAAGCCGGTCCTTGAGTCGTTGAAAGCGATGGGATACGACGGCGTTGAACTTCCGATCTTCAATACAGAACTGGATTACACGGTTTGGGGCACGCACCTTGACGGACTTGGCTTGGAGCGAACTGCCGTCACCGTCCGCGGGGAGGAAGACAACCCGATCAGCCCCGACACTTCAGTACGAGCGGCTGGTGTTGCGAATACGAAAAAGGTTCTCGATTGTTGTGCCGCAGCCGGGGCAACGCATCTTGTTGGACCTTATCATTCCGCCCTAGGGGTCTTCTCCGGCCAAGGACCTACGGAAGACGAATGGAAGTGGGGCATCGACAGTATGCGACAAGTCGCGGAACACGCGGGTTCCGTCGGCGTGATGCTGGGCATTGAATGTTTGAACCGCTTCGAAACCTATCTGCTCAATACTCACGGGGACGCAGCCCGTTTCGTCAAAGAAGTTGATCATTCGAACTGCCGGATCATGTACGACACTTTCCACGCGAACATCGAAGAGAAGAACATCGCCGAAGCAATCCGCAGTACTGCGGATGTAACTTGCCACGTCCACATCTCCGAGAACGATCGTAGTACGCCCGGATCGGGCAATGTCCGTTGGGCGGAGAACTTCGATACGCTGAAAGAAGTCGGCTACGATGGCTGGTTGATGATCGAAGCGTTCGGGCTGGCCTTGCCTGAGCTTGTCGCTGCCACAAAGATATGGCGGCGAATGTATGAAAGCGAAGAGCAACTGGCGCGCGACGGGCTGGCGTTTATGAAAGCCGAGTGTTCGAAGCGTTGGCAGTAGGTCACTTTCGCCGAAAGTGACCTCCGACGAGAGTGCTGCCGGGTTACGCTCGGCGAGCGTAACCTACTTCCTCTTGCTGTTAGCGGCGCGACTGCGCTATAGTGGCGTTCATGGACGATGAGCCTCGCGGCGACAAATCACCGAAGCCAGACGATCTGGGCCTGGATAATTCTGCGCAGCCGGCCGACGACCATGGCTTGTCTCTGGAGGATCTTGGCGAAGCCTATGCGCAGCTCGTTGATGGTGGAGCTGATCCGTATCAAGACGCCTTGCCTTCGGAAGCACCCTCCGAGGATGGATTAGAGAACGTGGAAGACGACAGCGACGACGAAGGCGATGTTACCCCGCGCGGGATCTTGGAGGCGATGCTCTTCGTCGGTAATCCGGACGGCGAACCGCTGACTAGCAAATACGTAGCTTCACTGATGCGCGGCGTTAGCCCTCGCGAGATCGACGAGCTTGTCGGGGAACTGAACGCGGCCTACGGAGAGGGTGGCTGTCCGTATCGAATCGAGTCGTTCGGGGCGGGATACTTGATGAAGCTACGAGACGAGTTCGCCGGGCTGCGGGATAAGTTCTACGGCCGGGTCCGCGAAGCTCGGCTCTCGCAGCCCGCGGTCGATGTGCTCGCTCTGGTCGCATACCGCCAACCGCTGACCACCGACGAAGTCAGTAAGTTACGCGGTACGCCGAGTGGTGCCGTGCTCTCACAGCTCGTTCGTCGGCAGCTTCTACGTATCGAACGGCCGGATGAAAAGCCGCGCAAGCCTCGCTATCACACAACCGATCGGTTTCTGCATCTGTTCGGTCTAGCTGCTATCGAGGAGTTGCCGCATAGCCAGGATATCGACGCAACCTTCTGACAATAAAGAGGATGCGGTATCTTTGGAACAACAAGTTCGAGAACTGCGCTTTCGCCAGCTCAGTAGGCTGGTACAATAGCGCAGCAAGTCACAAAGGAACTTCCTTACTTCTCTGAAACGATCGCTGCGGCAACAAGCAAGGTATTCGTTCTTCCTGTTGCATATCGGTGCCTATGAGCCTCTGAATCGCTCGCCGTAGAAACGCATCTGCATCTCTCGATCTCTCAGTCGATTTCCCATTATGTCACGACGTCGGCATCTCCTTTCATTGCGTCAATCAGCGCCTGCGGTGTTGCCGTCGCTGCTGCTGTGCGACTTTGCCAATCTGGAGCGGGAGGTGAGACAACTCGAGCGGGCAGGCGTTCAGGCTCTGCACTTGGATGTGATGGACGGACGGTTCGTTCCGAATCTGACCTACGGGATGCCGATCGTTGAGGCCCTTCGCGGCGTGACGGATCTGCCGCTTGACGTGCATCTGATGATCGACGAGCCGGCAAGCTATATTAAACAGTTCCATCGCGCCGGCGCGGACATCATCACGATTCACGTGGAAACGACGCAAGAGCCCGTGACCCTGCTTCAGCAGATCCGAGATCTCGACTGTGGAGCCGGAATCGCCTTGAATCCGGGCACACCACTGGAACGAATCGAAAGCTGCCTCGGGCACTGCGACTTAGCTCTCGTGATGAGTGTCGATGCAGGCTTCGGCGGGCAGAGCTTTCAGCCCGTCGCCTTGGAAAAGTTGCAATCGCTTCGCCAGATGGTCGGAGACGAAGTTCTGCTCGAAGTCGATGGAGGCGTCAACAAGGAAACAGTACGCGATTGCTTCGATGCAGGAGCTCAACTGCTCGTCGTTGGCTCGGCCATCTTCCAGCAGCCCGACTACGCGGCCGCTGTTCAGAATCTAACTAACTCGGCGTCTCTCACTTAATCGAGGGACGACTTCACATGCTAACAGTCTTATTGATCCGACCCGGCCTGACCGACTTTGATGAACAAGGTCGCATCAAGGGTAATCTTGACATTCCACTCAACGAACACGGAACCGAACAGGTTGCGCGCACGGTCGGCGAACTTGCCGACCGCGAAATCACTGCGATCTATACATCGCCGTGCGAGTGTTGCACACAGACAGCCGAAGCGCTGGCGAACGGTCGCGAAGTGAAGCTCAAAACGGTGAAAGACCTGCGGAATCTCGATCACGGCCTCTGGCACGGAAAACTGATCGAAGAAGTCAAACAGCAACAGCCCAAGGTCTATCGCCAGTGGCAGGAGCATCCGGAAACGGTTTGTCCGCCAGAGGGCGAATCGCTCGTCGATGCTACGGATCGTGTTGAAACAGCGCTTGCCAAAGCGCTCAAGAAGTATAAGGATGGCGTGATAGCATTCGTCGTGCCTGAGCCGCTGGCAAGCGTGCTGCGGCGGCTCTTGAGCGAGACCACGCTTGGTGACTTATGGAAAGCGGAGTGTGACGCCGGCGGCTGGGAGGCCTTTCAACTCGATCCAAATGTCAGAATACTGGCGACAATAACTTAGCGCAGCAAAGCCGCACTGTTGCTCGACTCGGAGAATCGTGCAACAGAGACGCGATAGGTGATGAATGAGCCAAGCAGCTGCGAAACGACAGAAGCGAGGCGTTCCCGAGGGCCTGTGGCAGAAGTGCCCCGGATGTCAGGAAACGATCTACAGCAAGACGGCGGAAGAGCGGCTGAATGTCTGTCCGCTGTGTGACCACCACTTCTATGTGTCGGCCCGCGAACGCATCGTCCAAGTTCTCGATGTCGGAACCTTCGAAGAGTGGGACGCTGACCTGAAGCCGGCCGATCCGCTCGAGTTCAGCGACAAGCGGCCGTATGTTGAAAAGCTGAAGTCAGAACAGAAGCGAACCGGGCTGAACGACGCCGCGCTGACCGGAACCGGCATGATCCGTGCTCGGCGAGTCGCCTTAGGAGTGACCGATTCCGCATTTTTCATGGGCAGCATGGGGTCGGTCGTCGGAGAGCGGCTCACTCGTCTGGTCGAGCGTGCTACAGAGCAAGATCTGCCGTTGATCATCGTCAGCGGATCAGGCGGTGGCGCGCGGATGCACGAAGGAATCCTGTCGCTCATGCAGATGGCAAAAGTCTCCGCCGCGTTGGCTCGATACGGCGAAGCGGGTGGGCTGTTCGTGTCGGTTCTGACCAACCCCACGATGGGTGGCGTTGCCGCCAGCTTCGCGTCGCTCGGCGACGTCGTCTTTGCCGAGCCTCGCGCATTGATCGGGTTCGCGGGACCGCGTACGATCAAAGCAACGATCAAGATCGAATTGCCGAAGGGTTTTCAAACCAGTGAGTTCTTGCTGGAACATGGCTACATCGATCGCATCGTATCGCGTGACAAGCTGAAGAGTGAGATCGCGCGGACCATTGACTATTGCGGCAAGTAGGCCCCTGTATCGGATTAACTGGCGATGGGCTTTGTCGATAAGCTCAAATCGTTTCTCGGACCTGGCAAGCTCGATGTCAATGCGCGCTTCGAGCTGTTGCGCGAAGCTGTCTCGGGGACGATGTCGAAGTTCTACATGGCACGCGATCGGGAATCGGAACAGGTTGTCGGTTTGAAACTGGCTGATCAGGAGAAGTTGGAAGCCTTCGAGGCCAGGTTCACGGGGTTCAACAAACCGAGCGAAGGCGAAATCGCGATCAAGCTCAAACATCCAAACGTGGTCGAAACGCTGGAGTACGGCGTGACGACGACCGGGTTGAGCTACATCGTGATGGAGTTTTTGGATGGGCCAGGGCTCAACGCTTTGGTCGCTGAAGACGACGCGATTCTGGATGGCAAGCGGCTGAACCTGCTTCGAGAAATGGCGGACGCGATCGATTACGTGCATCGCGAGGACTACATTCACCGAGACATTTGTCCGAGGAACTTCATTGCCACGACAGACGCCTCACACGTGAAGCTGATTGATTTCGGGTTGACGTTACCGGCGACTCCGGACTTCATGCAGCCGGGGAATCGCACCGGGACACCTGCTTATATGGCGCCTGAGCTCAGCCGCCGCCGCAGAACCGACAAGCGGCTCGACATTTTCTCCTTCGGCGTCACCGCCTACCAGCTCTGTTCGTTCAACCTTCCCTGGCCAGTCTCCGACAAGCCGGCAATGTCGGCCTTGGCTTACGACACGACCGAACCCACCGATCTGCTGAAGTATGTTCCAAAGCTGAACAAACAATTCGCCGACGCGATCATGCAGTGCCTTCAGCCGTCACCTGCGGCGCGGCCGCAGACTGGCGCTGATTTCTTGCGGTTGATTGGTGAAGTGGGATCGGAAAACGAATAGCAGTCGGATGTCTATGTTGAACACGTTTCCGGCTGACACGTGTGACGCAGTAAGGGAACGCGAGTTGATCCATTTCGTGCTACTCCCTCGGCTGTACTGAGTACGGAGTACTGGGTACTCTGTACTCAGTACGACCCACCAACCGCGCAGAACATTCGTTTGCAACTAGCATGCACAAGTCACTCGACAACAAGATCCAACGAATCCTACAAGACTCCTCCGTCGAAGACTTCATCATTGCGGATGCGAAAGATGCAGACATGGGCCTCGGGTTGGCTGCACCCGGCGTCAACTTAGGCGATGATAGGGATCGGCATCCGTTTCGCAGCCTGGCCTCGTACCGTGAATCGATGCGACAGATCACGAAGCAAGGGCTGGTCGATATCATGCTCGTAAGCGCCAGCACTAGCGAGATCCTGACGATCCAGGAGCGGCTGTTCGAAGACTCGTCTGTGACGCCTGCAGTTCGGGCGAACGATACGACCGACATTTGGCTGGGCGAATCGGGAGACTATAAGAATCATCCGTCGCTCTGCTTCAACTCGGCGACTATTCAACAAATCATGCACGGGACGAACCAAGTCCCGCCGGACGATAAGGTCGCGGGAGCCGACCTCGGTCTGTATTCGATCACCTTCAACAATGATCCCGAGATCGATCGCGAGGCCGTGGCTACTTATGCCGAGTTTCGATTGGAAGCCGAGCAAGTAGGCTTCCGACATTTCTTGGAAGTCTTCACACCCAACGCACCGACATGCGAGCCGGATGACATCCCCCGGTTCGTCAACGATTCCATCGTGCGAACTCTCGCCGGTGTTCCCAGTTCAGCCCGGCCCTTGTTCCTGAAGATGCCGTACTATGGACCTGCCGCGATGGAACAGCTCGCCTATTACGATCCGAACCTGATCCCAGGCATCTTGGGTGGACCGTCCGGAACGACTCACGACGCATTTCGCATGTTGTGGGAAGCCAAGAGGTACGGAGCACGCGCGGCGCTGTTTGGCCGCAAGATCAACAATGCCGAAGCCCAGCTTGCGTTTGTCGAGATACTCCGCGCGCTGGCCGACGGCAACATTCTTCCCGAGCAAGCCGTGCGCGAGTACCACGGCCGTCTGCAAGCGGCGCACATCGCACCGCATCGCAGCCTCGAAGACGACTTGGAATTGACCCAGCTTGAAGCAGGTTAACCTTCCAGCCTAATGTACATGTACGATGGCCTTCCAAGGCCTTGGCTGTGGACGCAAGTCGTTAATCACTTGTCCCTACTCACATCTCACCACCGACCCCGCGTCGGTGGAAGCGTGATTAAAGGCTACATTCGAAGTACCACGGACGCAGGCCCCTCCGACCCCGTGTCGGTGGACCTCATGACTCGACATTGCTTCCACCGACACAGGGTCGGCGGGGAGCCGTTTCTCGCTTGCCTCTTTGGTAGCTTGCCAATCGTTGACCCACCGACACGGGGTCAGAGGAGGCGAGGAATGTGGGTAAGGGCAAGGCTTGGAAGGCGATCGTACAGAACGCCCATTTTGTATAAATGAAAGGCCCTACCACAGCATGCCATCGGTTGGATTCGACCGGACTTCGGATTATGCTAAGGCTCCTCGTCCGGGCGTGGCCGCGCGAAGCCACCTGAAGTCAACACTAGCTTTGGAGTCTAAGAGATGCTGCGGACAACAACACTTGTCACCCTCACTTTGCTTGCATTCACTGCCAACGTCTTCGCTGACTAAGATCAACGATAAGGTTGTCGTTGACTACACCGAACCCGCGAGTCAGGAAGCCTTTTCGAAGGACTTCGAGCGGCGACTTGGTAACGGCACGTTTGCCTTTCAAGCTCACGACTCCAAAAGCAAGGTCTACTTCAAGAACGTGAAAGTGAAGCGATTGCCGTAGCCTGACCGGCGGGAACGTCAAGACGCGTCGCCGTACACCGCGTTCAAGTCCGCGGCCGAGTTCTCCAGCATCTTCATGAATGCGCGGAAGTCACCGCCGTAGTTGATCAATTGCGCACCTTGATCGCGCAATTCGCGAGCACGCTTGACAGCCGGCGCAGGACATCCCCAGGCTTTGCCGTGCCGCTTGGCACTCGCAGCGACCTGTTCAACGGCTGATTCGAGTGTTAGCTCCGTCTTGGTTCGACGGATGCGCAGACCGAGGTCTCCGGGGCCGATGAATAAGCCATCGACGCCTTGCACGGCGGCGATCTCGTCAATGTTCGCGACCGCTTCAGGTGTTTCTATCTGCACAACAAGAAACGTCTCGCGGTTGGCGGCCTCCACATAGTCGTCACCGCCGGCGAGGATGAAGTCGCTATCAAGGCCAGCGCCGTCCAAGCCACGGTCGCCGATCGGCGGGAACTTCACCGCATCGACCAGCATCTGAGCCTTCTCCGCAGTCGAAACGTGCGGAATCATCAATCCGGTTGCGCCGTCTTCCAGATACCGATAGAGACGCGTCTTCTCCAGAGTCGGCGCGCGGAGCATGCAGTCAATGTCGAAGAGATGGAAATACGCGAGCAACGCCTGCACTTCACGATCGCTCATCGCGCGGTGTTCCAAGTCCAGCCAAATGCAGTCGAAGCCATAATGCGCGGCATGGCGAATATAGGCCGGAATGAAGTGTCCCAGGGCGCACATGCGTACGGGCTGGTTGGCTCGTAACTTCGCCAAGGTTTTGCTCTTTCGCACGGACGTGGTTCCTTTCGAAAAACAGTCGTTGTTCGCTCCGCGAACATGGCGTCTTCGTTCATTTGGCGTACTGTTCGAGGAGTGAACAGCGACTATCGATTCCAGCGGCTGGGATTCATTCCAGGTGCCTGACTCTGCATCCCATCCGGCTTGTTGCCACCGTCGAAGTTCCATACTCGTGTGTTGCGGCTGGTGAACAAGGGACGCACGTCGTCGGGAAGCGTTGCCAAATCCTCATCCTTCCATTCATCGACCGTCGCAACTGGCCCTGCCCAAGCCGGACGATAGGTGATAGCCAGCATCTCTCGTGCCCATTCTCCGTTGTTCGGGTAGTTGCCGTGGAAGACACGATGATTGATCAGCACGGCCGAGCCGGCTCGCGCAGTGACCATCACCTCTTCGGGATGCGATTCGTAGCGCAGATATGGGTTGGCTTCGGCGTGCATGCAAAGATGCGATCGCGGCACGACACGAAACGGCGAGACTTCCGGCGTGAGATCATCGAGGTAGTACAGCACTCGGACCAACCACGGAGCACTTCCCTCATCCCCAAAGATCGCCGAGCCATAAGGTTGCCCGTCGGCGTGAAGGCTGATCCCCGGATGTCCCGGCTCGCTGCGGGCATAGTGAAAAGTCATGACCACGATCTCGTCGCCAAACAATTGGCCTAAGAAAGCGATTGTGGGCTCGTGTGCGATGAGCCGCGTGATGCGTCCGCCGTGGAATTGGATCCCGGGGCAGCCTCGCTGATGCACGCTGTAGTCAACTGGAATCGTCTCGAGACGCGAGGTTTCCGCCTTCAACGCCGCGATCTCCTCGGTGTTCAACAGATCCGGTAACACGAGATAGCCTTCGACTTCGATTTGCCGAATCTGATCGCCCAGGGTCAGCAGCGACCAATCACGATCGTCAACACGCTTTGCGGTGGAAGTTGTCATTGTTTGGCTTTGAGTCGATGGTAGTTTATCCTCACGCTGTCGCGCCCGGATTATACGTTGCGTCGATTCCGTTGGCGACCGGTGGAGTAGGTCCCGCGAGCCGAGCGGGACCTGGGAGGCCGTGACCTGCTGCGACTCAGATCCCGCTCGGCTCGCGAGACCTACTAGCAAGACTTCCTCAATCCGGAGAGCCCTCATGGATCGCAGAACGTTCACCCAGTTGTTTACTCTAGCGGCTGGCTCGTTGGGATTGATGCAAGCGGCCGGTCAGGCGCAAGAGCAAGATGCCGACGACCAGCGGAATGCGAAGACAGGCAACAACCTCAACGCGCGCGGACCGTCTTCAAAAGCCGTCAACGTGGAAGACCTCAGGCAACTGGCGAAAGCTGCGTTGCCGAAGGCGAGCTTCGATTACATCGCAACTGGCTCGGCCGATGAGATCACTCTGCGCGAGAATGTCGCTGCGTTTCAGCGGTTGCGAGTCTTTCCGCCACTGATGAAGGGCGTCTCTGATGCTGACCTATCGACAACGGCCCTGGGACAGAAGATCCAACTGCCGGTCTTGCTCGCGCCAGTCGCAGTCCAGCGGATGTATCATCCACAGGGAGGGTTGGCTGCCGCGCGAGCCGCTGCCGGCGCGGGTACGATCTACGGAGTTAGCAGCAGTGTTGGCAACAGCGTCGAGGAGATCGCCGCTGCCGGGAACGGACCGAAGTGGTTTCAGTTGTACGTGCCAAAGGATCGAGCCGTGGCTCGCACGCTGGTGCAACGAGTCGAGCGCGCGGGCTACAAGGCTATTATCGTTACCGTTGATTTGGGTGAATGGAAAGATGCCGATCAACGCAACCGATTCTCGCTACCCAAAGAGATGCTGGTGAAGCATCTTCGCGACGTTGGCTATGATCAGATCACGGACCGCATGAGCTACGAAGCGGTTTCCGAGTTCAACGCCAATGCCTGGGATCTTTCGCTATCGTGGGAGTTCTTTGATTGGCTGCGGGGAATCACAAAGCTCCCGATCTTGATTAAGGGGGTCTTACGACCTGAAGACGCAAGAAAGGCAGTGTCGATGGGGCTGGATGGCATTGTCGTTTCCAACCACGGCGGTCGTCGTCTTGACGGGATGCCCGCGACGATCGACGTCCTGCCGAGCATCGTCGAAGCAGTCGGCGGAAAGGCCGAGATTTATATGGACGGCGGTGTGCGACGCGGAACAGACGTCTTGAAAGCTTTAGCGTTTGGCGCGCGGGCTGTGCTGATTGGCCGTCCTTATGCTTGGGCGTTAGCCGCCGACGGAGAAGCGGGAGTCGCGCGCGTCATCAAACTCTTCCGCGAGGAACTGCTCAATGCTATGGTCGCTACTGGCTGCCGCAAGCTGAGCGAGATCGAGCGCTCATTGATCGCTTAAGGCGCTCGACTGGTGAATCGTGTCGGTCGGAAGAGCGCGGCTTCCGGCAAGTCGTCTCCGAACTCCGTCAGCAAACGCTGGAAGTTATCGCGAATGCGGCTTTGACTTGGGGTAGACCACTCGGAGTCGTGTAGATTTCGTTGTGCAGCGAGAAGTGCCTTCGAGGAAGATCACGTCGCAACAACGAGATGATTCTCCAAAACATCTACTGTCGTATGTCAAAGCCAGCCATAACCGGGTCTGTGAAAAGCTGCGGCACTTGTTTAAACGAGCTAGCGCCAAGTTTAGATGCCGTATCGAGGCACAGATCACGAAGTGTGCGATAACTCATCGGGAAAGCGGCCACGCGCCCGAAACGTCGAAATTCGGCGGCTGCGTCTCGCTCGGCGAAGATGAGTCTCCTTTCGTCGTACGGTTTGTTCGTAAGAAACGGCGCAAGTTCGTACGGTGCCGCTCCGAGGCAATTGATCAGTAGGCTGCCTGTTGATTCGAGATCTTCTAGTTCGACGATCGAAAGTGTTGCGTCAAGCGATTTAATCACAGGCTCGATCACCAGCGAAGCGGATTCACGTAGCCTAGCGTATCGGATCTCGAAACGGGGCACTGACGAGCGACTCGACTCTGCCCTTCTAGAGAGAACTTCACAAAGACTAGCGCTCGTCTGTTTCACTTCAAGTGTTGCAAGGGCATCGAATATGCCTTAATGGCCGGTGACTGGACACCGAGCACGAAGGTGATCTGCTCAATCTCCACGCTTGAGGCTTCGGGCAGATAAGAATATGGAAGCTCGTTTTCATCTGCTGGTTCGATCACATCCGTGTCGGGATAGAGTTCACGCCAATGCCTCCAAGTCGTTTGCACGGTTGGCAAGATGGTCAGCGGTGTCTCCTGCAGTTCACCCTTAACCGCGCGGAGGCCAAGCTGGCTCCATTGGCTACCGGTCGCGTCATCGCCCAACAGCAAGTTGCCGCGGTGGAGCCGTGCAGAGAACGCAAATGTCAATTGCCTGCCGGCAACGCGGCGACTGTGCACGACAGCCGAAAGCGTGGCCGGTCACCAACTGGCGCAAACTGGCTCGCCAACGATGAAATCATTCAGATGTTCAGAGGTGTCGAGAACGCGAATCGGATAGGCTCACGCTCGGCCATGCACAACGACTCCGACCACTAAGTCAGCGTCATGCAGAGAGGACTCACTGTCTGCTGAGACGGCGTGCGCCGCCCAAACCGGATCGGAGACTAACGCATCGATCGGATCGACGGCTGCTGTCTTGGAAGCGGAAGCAACACGGACACGTGGGATCCGAGAGACCCGGTAGTAAGCAAAGAGAAGCGAACAGAGAGCAAGTGTGGCCGCGGCAGCGAGTTTTAGATGGCGAGTCATCGGACACCGCTCTCTTGAAGCATGAATTGCCGAGTGAGTTGTCATCCATCGTCATTGATCGTGGACAACTTGTCTGTGAGGCACATCACGAACTGAATAGCTCGATAGCCAGGAAATCATTATTGGCAGACGAGCGCAAGCCGATCGTCTCGGCTGCCACGCCGCGAAATCGAAGACGGCCCAACACGTCCGACAGCGGCAGGTTCTAAGCGAATCCACCGACACGCGTCGCTTGTCGGTTTCGGTAGTTTAGGAGCGGACTTGATATTAATCCGGCAGCTTGGTTGGAATGATTGTCCCGAAGGGACCCAGTCAATTAGCCCCAGACTTCAGTCTGGGGAACGTATGTAAAGACACGCTCCTTAGTCCCGAAGGGACAGACGCTGCATCCATCACTCAGAACGGTTAGACTAAAGGCATGTTGAGAATCCTTGGATCATCGAAGAGACTTTGTGGCGGAGTGACTCGACGCGAGATGTTGCGCGTTGGTGGCTTGGGGATCGCTGGGCTTGGGATTTCGGACGTGCTGGCGTTGCAAGAGGCGTCGGCTAGTTCGGACGGTAGCCATGCGTTTGGCAAAGCGAAGTCCATCGTCTTGATCCACTTGTATGGTGCACCGAGCCAACTTGAATGGGCGGACATGAAGCCCGACGCGCCGGTCGAAGTACGGGGCGAGTTGAACGGCATTCCTTCGAGCCTGCCGGGTTGCGATGTCTGCGAGTTGTTGCCGAACCATGCCAAAGTGATGGATCGCGTGACCGTGCTCCGCTCGATGACACATCCACATCCGATCCACGGCGTCGCGTACGCGTTAACGGGAGTTCCGTCGATCGATGTCGCGATGGAACTGAGGCCGCGCGACTCGCGGCACTGGCCTTTCTTCGGCTCCGCCGTTGATTATGTTGCAAGTCAAAGGCATCCGAAGCCCAGCGACATCCCAAACAACATCGCGCTTCCCTTCCGATTCAGTAGCCGCCGCCACGGCGAAGTCCCGCGTGCCGGACCTTACGGGGCATTCCTTGGCAGCGAATACGATCCCTTGTGGACCGAGTTCGCGGGAACGGCAACCAGAGGTCACGAGAAGACGCTGCGCGACATGGTCTACACGGACAACGATCCTTATATGGGCGTGGCCAACGACTGTCGCTTCTTCCTGCCGGCCGCAACGCGCGAAGACACCGACGTCACACTCGATCGACTTGATACTCGAAAGACGCTGTTGACTCAGTTGAACGACGCCTTGCCGCGACTGAACGAGTCGAACGCCGGTCGCGAACTGAATCGGCACCAACAGGCAGCGCTCTCGATTCTTGAATCGGATCGATTGGCGAACGCGTTAGATGTTCGTAAAGAACCAGAATCGGCTCGCAATCTCTACGGTGATGCGTTATTCGGCCAAGCGTGTCTCGCCGCGCGAAGGTTGACCGAAGCCGGTACTCGCGTCGCGTCGGTTTTTTGGGACGAGTATGGCTTGGCGGGCACCGGCTGGGACACGCACTGGAACCACTACCCGCGAATGAAGAACGAACTTTGCCCCGGCTTCGATCGCGGTTGGTATGGATTGATTACGGATCTCGATCAGCGTGGATTGCTGGACGAAACGCTCGTCGTTTGCACCAGCGAACATGGCCGAACGCCCAAGCTGAACAAGGCCAAAGGTGGCGGACGCGATCATTGGTCTCGCGTTTATACATCGTTGATGGCGGGTGCGGGCATCAAGCGAGGACACATCGTGGGTGCCTCCGACAAGCATGGCTCTGACGTAGCCGACCGCCCGATCAGCCCCAAAGATCTCTTGGCAACGATGTATCATCTGCTCGGCATCGACCCGCAACTGACGATCAGAGATCGAGCCGGTCGCGCGCTGCCGCTCGTCGATGGAAAAATAATCGTCGATGCCTTGGCGTGAATGATGGGGCGACCGTGCCCTACAAGTAAGGAGCTAGGCCATGCGAATCGCCACCGGGGGGATCATTCACGAAACGAGTACGTGTGTCGATTCGCCGACGACGATGAGTCAGTTTGAATTCGATCGAGGGATCATTCGCGGAGCGGATGTCTTCGAACGGTTTCGAGGGACGAATGTTTGCACCGGCGGGTTTATCGAAGGAGCCGAGGAGAACGGCTTTGAACTTGTGCCGTTGCTGCGCGCGTCGGCCTTTCCGAATGGCTTGATCGTTCGAAGCGACTATGATTCGCTCAAACAAGAACTGTTGGATCGGTTGGCGGCGGCGGAACGCGATGGTGGACCGGTGGATGGCGTGTTGCTCGACCTTCATGGTGCGATGGTGGTCGATGGCATCGATGACGGCGACGGCGATGTGATTGAAGCGTTTCGTGAGTACCTCGGACCGGAGCGTCCGATCGTGGTGACACAGGACTTGCATGGCAATCACACACGAGCGCGGGTTGCTAGTGCTGATGCTTTGGTCGGATTCGACACGTTCCCGCACGTCGATATGGCGGAACGAGGCGTCGAAGCGGCGGAGATCATTGCCCGCACGGTGCGTGGCGAGATCCGGCCGCAGATGGCGATCCATCAGTTGCCGTTGTTCTGGAGCACGCCTTGCCAAGTGACTGCTCATCCGCCGATGGATGAAGTTGTGCGACGCGTGCATGAGCTGGAGACTCGCCCGGGAATCATCTGTGTAACGATCGCCACGGGCTTTCCTTGGGCCAACGTGCCGGGAGTTGGCAGCTCGGTGATGGTGGTTGCCGACAGTGACCCAGCACTAGCGCAGCAGACGGCGGATGAACTCGGCGCGTGGATTTGGGCGAATCGCGAACGTTGGTACTCGCCGCCGCTTACAGTCCGCGAGGGCTTGCAGCGTGGTGAGGAGATCGCCAAGTACCCAATCATTGTCGCCGATCACGCAGACAACACGGGAGGCGGCTCGCCCGGTGACTCGACCGAAGTGCTGCGGACCTTCCTCGACCTCGGATTGCAAGACGCGTTGATCCTGTACATGGTCGATCCCGAAGTCGCCACGCAAGCGCATCGCGCAGGCATCGGCTCTCGGATCGCGGTTAGCCTCGGCGGCAAGTCGTCTCCGGTTCAAGGCGAGCCTGTCGAAGAGGACGCAGAAGTCGTCGCGGTCTCAGACGGTGCGTTTGCTTACGACGGGCCGATGTTCGGCGGACTGACGAGCTCGATGGGGACCTCGGCTTGGTTGAAGATGGAAGGTGTGAACGTTGTTGTCGTTACGGCGCGCGAGCAACCCTTCGACATGGCGTTCGCTCGCTCGCTTGGCATCGACTGCGCGAAGATGAAGTACATCTCGCTCAAGTCGGCAGCTCACTTCCGTGCCGCTTTCGAACCGATTGCGGGCAGCATTCACAACATCGACGCTGCCGGCATCCACACGCACGACTTCGGCAGATTGCCGTCCAGTAAGAGGACACGTGATGTGTTTCCAATTGAGATCAAGCCGGCGGTGGGCTAAACGTCGGCTCAGGCCTGCTCCACCAAATCGCCTAACTCTTGCCTTAAGCGTTGCAGCACGCGGGACTTGGCAACGCGGACTGTGCCAGGACGCATCGACAGCTCTTCGGCGACGTCTTTGGGTGACTGGCCATCGACGACAACACGCCAAAACGCCTGCCACGTTCGGTCGTGAAAGTTCTTGCGGATGAGTTCCAGGGCACGGTAAAACAAGGCGTCGTGAACTGGCGCATCTGCTGATGAGTCGATGCTTGAATCTGTCGTGAACTGTGCCAGTCTCCGCGCCGCCTCGGTTCCGCCAGCGGCTTTGGGCTGGCGTCCCGGCCGGCGGTGATGGTCGAGCATCTTGTTACGCGTGATCGTCCGCAGCCACCCACGAAACGTGTCTTGAGGAAGTTCTTTTCGAAAGCCGCTCATGTTCGTCGCGACCGACTTGAAGACTTCCTGAATCACGTCGGGGATGTCCTGTTCTGGCAATTCGAATTTCCCGCACCAATAATAGATAAGTGGTGAGTAAAGGACGACGAGCTGGTCCCAGGCATCCGACTGGTTTTCTCGCACGCGCGCCAGAAGACTTCGCGAAGTCGATGTCGCGTTCCCCGATTCTGAAGTGCTCTCAAATGGTTCGCCGGAACGCATGGGTCACTCATGTTCCAGCGCACGGCTAAAATCCGAGTGCTTGGAGAGGCTGATTCTGTTCGGCGAGCATTCGCTGCGAAATGCCATCCGAGAGTTCCTGCCGCACTACCACGGCGAGAGAAACCATCAAGGGCTGGACAACAAGATCATCGACCCTGGAGACGAAGGTGGACAAACGGCAGGCTCTGTCCAATGCCACGAACAGCTCGGTGGTCTGCTGCAGTACTACTATCGCGATGCGGCACAACCAGTCTGCTGTTACGATCTCGCACTCACCGCGCAAATGCCATTTCTACGCGGCCAAGAGGCTATACCTCGAGCGGGGTGCGAGTCCAGCGTTCGCGGTGATTGCTTTAAGGAAAAGCGTACGCAGGATTGTCCGGATCGAAGTCTTTGTCGGTGAGGCCGACGTTCAACTTAATATTCCGATAGGTGTATTCTTCTTCGAGTAGCAGCTCTCCGCCGGGCGTCTCCGGCCAACTCCAAGAGGCATATCTCACCGGAACTTGCAAGGCGTCGTCGATGTAGATCCGTGCCCGATAGTAATCGAAATGATCTCGCTTCGTCGGATGAATCACATCAATCACCATGCAGATGTACTCATCCACCTTCGCCTTCTTGTAGAACTTCACGTCGCACTCCGGATACTCCAGATCGCGATTGCCGCGTTCGATCAGTTCCACAACAAGATTCTCAATGCCGATGTCGGTGATCGGATAGCGTTGTCCCATCATCGAAATGAGTCCATCGGGCGGAAGATGGAAGCGTTTGAAGCCGAGCAAGCCTGTTTCGTGTGCGATCAGTTTGCCTTCGTTCTTGCCCTCGACCCAAATAACTTCGCGGCCCTTCACGGAATCTGGCTTGAGAAACTTCATGTAGACGGCGAACGGTACTACAACCTTGCCGTCCTGGACCTTGCGATTGCGAATCTTGGCGAACATGAATTCATGTTCTTTCAACTTGCCCTTGATGCGCTCTCGCTTGATGATCGTTGCCGTATAGTCGTCAACATTCTCGCGGATGTACGCAAGTCCCTCGCGAGCCCGTTCTAGCGCTGGCTCCAACGCGTGAGAGGGTCTCGCGACGCGGGGCGCGGAGGCTGGTGTGGTCGGCGGAGCCGGCGACTCCTGAGCGAAAGCGATACAAGAGAAAAGCTGGACCGCGATCACTCCCTTTAGAGTTCCACACAACAACCGTCGAATAGCAGAACGACAACGTATCTTCATAGAGCTGGCCTCTCCTAAGGTCGTAAGCGCTCACGGTACCGCACACTCTCGATCTGTGCAACCGAGAAGTAAAGCTAGCTGCGGGGCGAGTTGCTTGCACAACTCCAATCGTGTCAACTGTTTGCGATCACTCAATGTGAAATCGGAGAACGCAACATGAGACTTCGCCAGTTAGTCATCTCGAATCTCTTTCTCATTCTGTCGATGGGGATGTTTCAGGCAACCGCGGCCGAGCTCGAATTCCGTGATCAGGAGTTATCGACTCGGTTGACCGTTGGCTACGCCGTGCGGCTGATCGACATGAACGACGATGAGCGGCTCGACATTGCAATTGTCGATAGCAAGCGCTTCCTCTGGCTGGAGAATCCGAACTGGGACGAACACGTCATGTATGACGATCCGTCTCAGAAACACGACAACGTCTGCTTCGCTCCCAGCGACATTGATGGTGATGGGCGGATTGATTTCGCGATCGGCGCTGATTGGCAGTTCGCGAACACCGAGGCGGGCGGCACGATCGGTTGGCTACAACGAGGCAAGACCGCGAGCGATCGCTGGACCTATCACCACATCGGCGAAGAGCCAACGACCCACCGGATGCGTTTTGCGGACATCGACACCGACGGGCAAGAAGAGCTCATCGTGGCTCCACTCAAGGGGCGCAAGACAACTGGACCGGAGTTTGCCGAGAATGGAGTTCGGCTGCTGGCTTACGATGTTCCGAAAGATCCGATCAAAGGTCCGTGGGAGCCGAAAGTCATCAGCGATGATCTTTACGTTGTTCACAACTTCTGGCCGATCAAGCAAGGCGGCAAGACACGCTTGCTGGTTGTTAGCTTCGAAGGAGTGAGTGCGTTGTATGGCCGCGATGACGGCACGTGGGGGCGAGTACACATCGGTGTCGGGGATCAAGCGTCGTCGCCCAATCGCGGCGCTAGCGAGATCAAAGCCGGCTTGCTCGGCGAGAAGAACCCGTACATCGCAACCATCGAGCCGTGGCACGGCGACAAGGTCGTCGTCTATACGATGCCGGATGAAAAGTACGCAGGTGGTGGAGAGTGTTTGTGGAAGCGACAAGTGTTGGATGACAAGCTGAAGTGGGGGCACGCGGTCTGGTGTGCGAGTCTAGATGACGACGAAGCTCAAGAGCTGATCATCGGTGTGCGCGACGATCTCGACAAGGATAACAAGCGCGGCTTGCGGCAGTGACCTCCTCCCCTAAACTTGATCCATGTTAAGTGAGAGAATCCTCTCCGGCCGACGGCCGGGAAAGGATTGTTTAGATGCC
>PBSM01000126.1 GCA_002726245.1 Planctomycetaceae bacterium
CCGCCAACATTGCCGCCTTGCCTTTCGTTCGCAGGCTCACGAAACGCAAGGCGGCAATGTCAAACAGTTGAAAGTACAGAAAGAAAGTTACACCACCTATTCTTGAACTCGCGACTTGCCTTATCATGTCTTGCAACGCTCTAGCAGTCGCTGAAACTCTTGCTCCAAGCCGCTTTGTCCGAGATCTTCGGCGGCTTGCAGGTATCGAATCAACTTCGCCGCACCGGCCTTGTCGCCCAACTTGTATTGTGTCAAGGCGATCGAGTACTTTGCTTTGAACCAACGCGCACTTCTTGGCCGGCTCTTTGCTGCGACTCGCCGCCACTGATCCAACGCTTGCTTTAGTCTATCGCCGTCATCTGCATCGAGCAGCACACTCGCATACGCCTCTTGAATGGCCCCGTCGTCGTGGAACTCTTGGGCGAGCTGTGCGTACGTGACCACTGCTTCGTCCAACCGACCGGCATTCGCGAAAGCACCAGCCCGCTGTGTGCGGACGCTTCGCTGCTGGTTGTCGCTTAGCTCCGAAAACTTCGGTTCCAGCAAGTCGCCGATCTCAAGTTGAAGATCGGCTAAAGCTGGCTTCGCCGAGTTACTTGCGGCTTCGACCGTCTTGCCGATCTGAGCGAATAGATCAAGCAGTTGGTCTGTGGAAGCCGTCCCGAGCTGACGGGCGAATTCCATCGCTTCCCCATCGCGACCGGGTTGGCGTGCGATGGCCACAATGAGGAGCGCGTTGGCTGCCGTGCGCCATGTCGGCGTCGGCGAAGGAGCTGCACTGAGGGCCGACTTCAGTAGTTGCTCGGTGCTGCTCAGCTTGTCCCCGCCGTAATTCAATCGGATTGAAGCCAGTGTCAACACAGCTTCCCTTTGAGTCTCTGACCATTCGCCCGGCAATCCGCCTTGCTCATCGCGAATCAGAGATTCAAAGAACACGTTTGCTTGCTGCAGCTCAGCGGCTACGGCCTGTTGAGACGCGAGCACCGCCAGCTTTTGCTGCCAACAAGCTCCAAGTGATCCAATGGCGGTGGAGTAGTTCGGCGAAGCCGGTGAGACTCGCCGAAAGGCATCGACAGCCATCGTCCAGTCTGCGCGCGCAGACTCGAATTCGCCAAGCCAGAACGCCGCGGTATCGATCGTCTTCGCGCTGCTTGGCCATTCCTTGAGGTGTTCGCGAAGTAGTTCCGCATACTCTGGAAGCCATTCTCCGGCAACGGCCGATGCCTGACGTGCGTTGACAATCGCGAGCAAATGGGCGTTGGCAGCGTGCGGGTGAGACTCGTTGGCGAAGGCAACTTTACGAAACCGCTCGCTGGCGGCTTCGTACGCCTTCGCGGTCTGTTGTACAAGTGCTGCTTTGTACGCGAACTCAAAGGCGTGCTGCTTGTCACCGCCTTTGCTGGCCGCTTGGGCAGCCTTTTCGTAGGCCGCTATTGCGTCCGCGAAACGTCGCTTGCGATAAAGGTCATCCGCGGTGCGACGCAGTATCTCCAGGCTCCCGTCGCCGCTGCCTTGTCCGATCCGAACGAGTAGCAACTCGCCGCGTCTTCCCCAATAATTCCCGTGCGTTTGCTCGATGAACTTGGCTGTCGTAATCGCTTTGTCTCGCCACCGATTTCCTTCCGTGGTGTCTTGCGAATCCGCTGCGGTTTTCCAAAGACTCACGTACGTTTCGAGAAACGCAAAGTCTAACTCTGGCGACACGACGGTCGCGACACGACGTCCTTGGCCGATGATCGCGAGCGCTTTCTGGGGTTGCTCGCTCGCGAGCCGCAAACGGATCGCTTCCGATCGAACGAGCAACTGCTGATCGGGCGTTAACTCGATTTCGGCAAAGCTACGCAGGTACTGATCGGCGGCTGTGGTATCTCCCAACAATCGCAAACAAATGGTTTGCTGCAAGCGTGCGTCAACCGCAAGCGGGTCGTCCGGTGTGAGTTGCAAGAGCGGTTGCTTTAGTTGCTCGAGCGCCTCCGTCAACGAGGCTGTTCGGTCACTGCTGCCTGCGTCGTAGCATAACGCTTGGTTGCGATAGGCGCGGGCCAGGTGAAAGCGGACGTTGTGCTGCAACGAAGCGAGCGCCGTCGATGAGAGTTCGCCAGGCCGAAGCGGATTGCGAGCTTGGCGCGGGACGAGTTCGACGAGTTCGCGATCGATCTTGTACAGCAAAGCCGTCGCCTCGCGAAGCACTTTCCTCGCGTCGGCCAGTGCCTCGCTACGATTGGAGTTCACTTCCGACTCCATCCGGGCCAATTCGCCTCGCGCGAGCAGCGTCAGTGCATCTTGGACTCGAATGAGAATCGAGTTTGCGGCATCGGCGTGATCGGATAGAAAGGCGGCGGCCGTCTCGCGGGCGCGGAGCCATGCTTGCTCGCGTTTGTCGGCGGGCGTATTCAACGCTTGCTCGGCATAAACGCGGATCAGTCCGACCGTCAGAGAGGTCCGCTCGGAGATCGGAAGATCCTGATCCGCCAACCGATTCCGACAGTGGGTCTCAGCGAGGCTGAATAAGCGTCGTGCGCGAAGACCTTGCAGCAAGGCTTCGTCCTCGTCGGCCGCGGTCGTGGGAGTTGCCAACAGAAGAATGACAAACAGCCAACCCAGAGAGCGGGATATGCAGGCACGCACCTTCCCAGTTCGCGAACTTCTCAGCCGCGTAGCGGCGGCATATAGTAGCCTGGGGCGTAAGCCCCAGGCAGTACTCTGGGGCTTTGTGGTTTTTGTTGTGACATGTTCCGGGGGTTGGCACCCCCGGCTATATCCTTCAGTCCACTCGGGACTACGACGATCGCGGGCGAGAGCAATCGCGCACGCCTCCGGCTTGCGGTTAAACAGGCGATTGGAACAATCTTCGCAACTCATGCTTGATCCGAGGCGGCGAGTTTGACTTCACGAAAGCCAACTTGCCGCGAGAGGTCATAGACTTCGATCACGTTTCCAAACGGCGCCTCGTCGTCCGGGTCGATAATGACGGGAGCTTCGTCGTTTGCCCGGAAGATCAAGGCGAGTCGCTGTTCGACGCCGTTCAATTCGTTGTAAGTATCTTCGCCGACTCGCCACGAAACGCGTCCGTCGGACCACAAGATGCGGACGACAACGTCGTGAAAATCGGCCTCGGGTGGTGGCCGTTCGTCGGGTGTCACGGAACCGGTGCCGCTGACTTCCGACACGCTGCTTGGCAGGACATGCTCGACGATTTGAAAGCTCGCCGTCCACACAAAGAAAATCAGGAGCAAGAAGACGACATCGATCATCGGTGTCATCTTGACGTCTAGCGGCTCGCGGCGGTCGGTATAAATCGAAGGGCGGCGCATCAGCGAACATCCTCCGAGCGATAGACGCTGAAGGTCACGTTCCAAGCGCCTGACCGAGCACAGGCGAGCATGATCGGCGAGATGGAACGATACGGAACGCTCCGATCGCTGCGAATGCGAATCTCCAAGTCGTCACCATGCTCTTTGCGTGCTGTGCCGAGTCGCTGTTGCAACTGACCGCGATCGAGAACGCGTCCCGCGAGTGTCAGTGTCCCGTCTGAAGTAACATTTAGCGTGATCCGCCTCGCCTGATCGTCCGATTCCTCTCCGCTGTCCGCGACGGGGAGTGGCAAGTCCATTTGGGCTTCCTGCTTGGCAAGGTGGCTTGAAACGAGGAAGAAGATAATCAGCAGGAACACGACATCGATCATCGGTGTCATGTTGAAACCGACTTCGCCACTGCGAAGGAAGGTCGGAATTCGCATTATCGCTCCCCTTCGCCCGGTGGCGGCGGTGGAGGTGCGTTTGCAGCCTTCACGTTGCTCAATCGCCGCCGCTTCAGCGGCATGAACGCGTGTTGCGCGATATAAGCCGCTTCGGCAACGAGTTGATCGACGCGGTTGCGAAAGATTGCAAAAGCACCCAGCGCCGGAATCGCCACGATCAAGCCGCCGACGGTCGTGACGAGTGCCTGGTAGATGCCTTCCGCCAACTCGGCCGCGCCGGCGGAGCCTTGCGTGCTGGCGACTCGTTGAAAGGCAAAGATCATACCTGTGACGGTGCCTAACAAGCCGACCATCGGAGCAATGTTGCCGATCACCGAGAGGTATTCGATCTTGCGAAACAACCGCGCGGATTGCTCGGCGGTCGCATCTTCGAGCGCTTTCTCAACCGCTGGCCAGCCGCCGTCGAGCTCTGCCAAACCGTTTAACAACACGAAAGACAGAAAGCTCGGATGTTGCCGACAAGCTTGGTCGGCATCGGCCACTTTGCCAGCAGACAGCGCGTGTCGCACTTGGTCGCCAAGACCTTCCGGCATGATCTCCGTACGTCGCAACGTCATGATGTGCTCGAAGACCAGATGAGCCGCTGTCAACGACAGCCCCAACAGAAACATCACGATCATGAACCCGACCCAGCCGCCGGCAAACAAGATGCTGAAGAAGCCTTGCGGTGCGCGGTCGGTCGGCGGTGTTGCGACATCTTGTGCGCAGGCGATCGCGGGAAGAAAAACTATAAACGCCGCGATTGTCGGACGGAGTATGCACACAGTTTGCAGCCACGCAGTGGCGACATGCAATAGCCTGGGGCGTAAGCCCCAGGAAACGAACGACATATGACAGCGAGCCCCGGAGGGGCGGCATAGTTTCCGATGTGCAAAGAAGTGCCGCCCCTTCAGGGCTTCGGTATCGACGACACGGGGATCCTGGGGCTTACGCCGCAGGCTATTCTCTTCCGTCCCTACGGGACTACGTTGTGAACTGGATTTGTGCAAGGTTCCCTCCTCAGTGTTTGTCTGACGATCGGCGGGAGCGAACAACTCCAGCGACCATCGCGACTACATATCGTCACGCCCCACGAGTGCTTTCAACCGGCGTTCAGCCTCCGTGGCCACTTGGCTGGTCGCGTGGTCAACAAGGATCGTTCGATACAAGCCCGTCGCTTCCTGCGCACGCTCTATTGTTTCGAGTTCTCGCGCCGCCGCCAACAGGGCATGGCACGTTAGATCTCGCTCTGCCGGGTAAAGTACGGCAGTTTTCATGAAGGTTAAGGCCGCGCGTTCAGGTTCCTTTTGCCTGGACAGTGCTTGGGCGAGCACGAAGAGCGGGCCACCGCGGATCGTTGCAGGCATGTCTTGGATGCGTGGCTCCCAGCGTTGTCGCTCTTGGTCGTTCGCCGTTGCGACTCGCGTCCGCCAAATCTGTGCTTCGGCAAGAAAGACAACGCGGGCATCCTCGTCGCGAGCCAGGGACTGCAGCGTTCGAATCGCTTCGGCTCGGTTCGCGGAGGAGAGCGACCAGCTTGCGCCGATGAGTCGTGCGACGCTTGGGTTACGATCGCCCATCCACAAGCGAGCCTGACTTTCAAGCGATGGCGATGGTGGACTGGTTGCCCAAGCTAATGGGACGGCAGTGAAGTACGGTGTCTTGGGATCTTCATGGTAGATCGGGACAAACGCCTTGACTGCTTTTTCGGTCTGCTCAAGCGATCGATAGCACCAAGTCAGCTGCGCTCGAACACGACGCCCGACCCACGGTCGCATCTCCTCGCCAAGAGCCTGAACATACAACGCTTCCGCGGCTTCGAAGTCGCCTTTGGAAAAACGCGTGTTCGCCTTCCGATGCGATTCCGACCAAGCACCAGCAACCTTCACGACCCGAGATGCAGAGAGTCGCTCCTCACGACCACTGGCATGTCGAAGCTGAAGCTCCTCGCCGTTGTAATCGAGTATCGTTCCACTCAGGCGACGTTCGCTGTTGTCGTCGTGGGAACGGACATGGACGATGTCTTGAGCGGGCAGGAGAGAGGGAGACACGGAGAGGGGGAGAAGGGGAGAGAAGAGAAGAACACAGATCACGCTTCTCCTTGCTCGCCGTCGCCCCCTCTCCCCTTCTCCCCTTCTCTTCATTTCGCTCTCCCGTTCTACTTGAGTTTCGTAACATCGACATAGACATGCTTGCCGCCGTTCTGGCGAGCGAGTCGCACTAGGAAGTTGTCGCCACCGCGAAACGGCCCTGATCCGAACTCGATCGAGTGGATCGTTGCCTCGCTTCGGTTCCGACGTTTGATTCCGGCAAGCTCTCGCGGCGTGAGTTGAGGCTCTGCCGCATCGGTCAGAAAGAAGACGACGTCAGGCCGCATGCCAAGTGCGAGGTTGATGGCTTCCAGATGGCGCGTTCCACCCACGGGGGAGACGCGTTCAATGAACTCCCGGGCCAACCGTTTGTTCTCGTCACTGGCGAACAGCATGCTAGGAGGCTGAGGACGATCCGGATTGAAAACGGCTGGCGCGTCGTTGTAGAAGACAATTTGGAATTGATGCACGCTGTCCAAGTCTTTCAAACTTGAAGACAACTGGCTTGTTGCCGCAACCATCGGCCGGCCCTGGAAACCTTGCATACTGGCCGAGCGATCGAAGACATAGACGAACTTCGTGCCAGTCCCCTCGGCTCCAAAGACTTGGGTTCTTGCCTGGCCACCGGGAATCGCTTTCGCCTGCCCGGTTCCTGCTGTGAAGCCGATTGCGTCAGGAAGGATGTTGCCTACGCCCGTACTCGTTGCAGCGTCGCTTGAAGAGGGTAACTGTACGGCGAACTCGACTGGCATCTCGGCGAGTGGGCTTGGTTCGCTTGGCGAGTTTTCCGGCGCGATGGCTGCGACCGCCGAGAGTGATTCGGCGTCGGTTTCGGTAAAGTAACTCGCTTCGGCTTGCGAACGTCGCACGATTGCGATTCCAGCCTCGCGGTCCGCGTCGCCCCTTGGAGCCTTCGATACGACAGGCGAAGTCACCAATGCCAGCGCGATCAACAACACGGTGTGAAAGCCGACCGACATTAGCCAGGCTGGGAGAGGCCGCTCTCCATTGGATGCTTGGATAAGCGGCAGTTGCGTGGATGACGCGGCAGTCCGCATACGAAAGCTCTGTGCTGGCAAGGAATTACGTCAGACCGTGAAGGATTCTAGAAGTCGCGCCGCGGTACGTCAACGCGAAACGTCCGGAGCGGGAGCCCTAGCGGGGAGTCAAAGTCTTTCTACGTCTCGTCCTTCGCCAGAGAGATTCTGGCAGAGAGTGTGCTGCCTTTGAAGATGACAGGCGTGATCCCAGGCAGCGTCCTCGAAGTCCACACTGATCTGGACGGACACCTGTTCCGCCGTCTGCGAAACAGTCACGTCGGCTCCATCAACCTGGACAGCCGCCATCATATTGTTCGCGGTTTGGCGGATCTCCGCGTCGGTTGTTTGGGGCACCAGTCCGACACGCGACGCTTCGTAGACAGCGTTTTCGATTGAGTGACGAATCATATGCACACGGCAGAACTCAAACGAAACGACGAACGTTGACATCAAGATCGGAGCCACCAGCGCGAACTCGACGGCTGTGGCACCGCGACGTTTGTTTCTTGATCTGTATGAACGCACCGAACAAGTCCTATTTAACAAATTGGATTCCCGCCGAGTCTTGTACGACCTGCAGAAAGACGTCCTTCAAAGCAGCGGCGTTTGGGGCGTGATAATGCTCTCCGCCAGTTGCATTTGCGATGGCTTGCATCCGGGCGATATCTGCGTGGTTGCCGAAGGTGATTGTATAGATCTCGATGTCCTCCGCGGCCGCTTGATTCGCCGCATGGATGGGTTCCGTCCCTCTGTTGTGGTACCCGTCTGTCAACACAATCATGATCTTTTTGGCATCTGCGCGCTGTCCGCTGGCATTAAGAATCGTGCGGCCGTTTGGTGTGGGACATAAAGGTTGTCAAATCGGACACAAAGGTTGTCACGCTCAGACATAAAGCTTGTCAAGGCTTCGCGAGCCACGGGCGGGCTGTTTCGCGACAAGGCACAGGCACGATCTACGGAACGGACCTCTTCAGTCGGTGACGCCCTGACTGTGAACCCATCCACGCCGATTCCGCACGAACTCGTCCAAACCTTGGAAGGCACTAACTGATCTCGAGCGCCGGAATCTTGACGCCCGAATAGACCGTCTTCTGCTTCCGGTCAGCCGTTCGGAGTTGGAAACTCCCTTCCTTGGAACGGGGAGGGTTTATGCAGCGGAGCCGCACGGCATTCTCACCCTTTCGAAAGGTCACCCCCAAGGCGTTGCCTAGTGCATTCACCCGTTCCACGACTGACCACCCCCCAGACTTTGATCCAGTACGAGTGAGAGAATCGGGGTTAAGTAATTCGACTGTGTTCTGGAGGCTGAGGCGTAGCCGAAG
>PBSM01000127.1 GCA_002726245.1 Planctomycetaceae bacterium
CATGGGTTAACGGCGACTGGGATATCGACCTTCCGCGATTGCAAGGCGTGTTCCAGTATCGCGGATCGGTCAAGCTCGCCAAAATCACCGATGGTACGTCGAACACAGTCGCTGTGTTTGAAGACTATCACTGGAACGGCGGCAACCAGCCGATCTTCAATCGCGGCCACACGAACGACAGTGCTTGGGCTAGTCCCCTTGGCGCAACGGGCAACATGCGTAACCCAATGAACAACAAAAACCGTGCATGGCAGCAGGGTGCCGGTGATGTCCGCTGCCACGGCTGGAGCAGCAACCATCCAGGCGGTGCCATGTGCACACTGTCAGATGGGAGCACGCGTTTCATGTCGGAAACAATGGACCACTGGGTCCGATACTCGATTGCAACGCGTAACGGTGGAGAGCCTGTTGACCTTGGCCCATAGGCCGATTCGATTGGCTTGACTGAATACGAGATCGAACACTGGACATCTCCGCTGTGAGATGTCCAGTTTTTTAATTGCCCTTTGTACAAGGCCAGTTCCGAACACGATGACGACATCCTGTCCGAGACTGCTGTTGTGTTGCCTCGCGCTAACGCTGGCAGCGTGCGATCGTGGCTCCAACTCTGCTCCGAATTCTAATCCGGCTCCAGCTTCGCCGTTTGCCAACGCCCGTGTGAAGTCCGTAGTACGCCCTAAGTCAGAGTCGCGTAACGCCGTCAACGAACGAACCGCTTCCCTGCAATTCTTTGATATCGCCAGCGAACGCGAGTTAGAGCATGTCTACGACAACGGCATGCGAGGGACCAACCTGATGGTTGAAGCGACCGGTGGCGGCGCCGGCTGGTTGGACTTCGACGGCGACGGTCATTGGGGTCTTTATTTGAATCAAGGCGGAGATCCAGCCGGAGAGGCCGATCAACCCTTGGACCAATTGTTCCGGAATGTGGATGGGAAGCGATTCGAGGCAGTGACTGGCGCGGCTCGGATTTATGAACCTAGATACGCACAGGGTGTTGCCGTTGGCGACTTCGATTCAGACGGATTCGACGACATTTATGTGACCAACGTCGGGCGCAATACCTTGTTTCACAACAACGGTGATGGACATTCAATGACGTCACGGTAGCTGCAGGCGTCGGCGACAAACGCTGGAGCAGTTCTGCCGCATGGGCAGACGTCGATCGTGACGGACGCGTTGATCTCTACGTGTGCAACTACTGCGATTATGACCCGGCTGCCCCAATACCGTGTTTGCGTGATGGCGAACCTCGTATCTGCCACCCCAAGGACATTCCAGCAGTACGCGACGAATTCTTCCGCAACCGCGGCGACGGAACGTTCACTCGAGAAGCTGTGGAACGCGGCTTGGTTGGTTCGCAAAACCGAGGACTAGGCGTGGTGACCGTCAATTTCGACAACGATGGCGACACTGACCTTTACGTCGCGAATGACACGACCGCCAACTTTTTGTTCGAAAACGACGGATCTGGGCACTTCGTCGAAGTCGGCAGCCTTCTCGGTTGTGCGGTCGATCGCAACGGCTCCACGCAAGCCAGCATGGGACTGACATGTGGCGACAGCGACGTAGAGCTCAACCAGGAACTGACGGAGCGAATGTGATGTAGGATCGAGTGTGAGTCCATGCTCGGCAGCTTTGATTGCATCTTCGTTTCGTCTCAGGCGCACCAGAATCTGCGCACGTCGCGCGTGAACTTGCGCGATGCTTGGGGAACTCGCCGCGAGTTGGTCGATCAGGCGGAGCGATTCGACGAAATCACCCTTCACCACCGCGTTGACGGTCAAGTAATGAAGTGCTCGTTCGTGACGGGGCTCACTTTCGAGAACCTCACGCCACAGCATGACTGCGTCTTCCCTGCGTTCAAGCAGCCACAGCGCCGTTGCAATGCCGTCTAGCGCCGCCGTGTCTTTTGCCATCGCACTGGCAATCTGATTAGTCGTCGTGCGCCGAAGCGAATTGGGTACAAGTCGTTCATAAGCGGCTTCGGCAAGCACAGCCGACCGCATTCCTTGCGCCGCCTCAAGCAATAGCAACCCACGGCCCCGAGCCCGTTCACGTGGTCCGAGCCTCTCCTCATCTCCAAACATGGTGAACGTAGCCGGATCAGAAGACCGAACGGGCGGAGCCGACTCCGCCGGTTTGCGAATCACTCGGTGATCGGTCAAGGAAGTATGCGCGACTGCTTTGGTCGGCAGGGTCGGCATGTGGCAATCGATACACGAGTCGTGAATCGGTGGAGCGTTTCGAACGCCGCTCGGAGCGCTGCAGGCTTCAGTGTCGTGACATTCCAGGCAGCGGCCCCGATAGAACGCAACACGCGTCGGTGATGTCGGAATTCGATGCGGGTCGTGACAGGATATACAGCCGAGTTCGCCGCCGCTCGCCTGATAGCAGCGACTCACGATCATCTGCTCAACTTGGCTGACAGGAACAATGGCTGTGTTAGCGTCAAGTCGTTCGTCATCGAGGTAGACGAGTAGCGTGTCCTCGAGCAGGTCTCCGGGACGAAAGTCAAAGAACTCTCGGCCGAATCGACGGAGCGTTAGCCGCCCTTGCAAATGACAACTAAAGCAGATGGCATCACGACGATCCGAGTCTAAACTAGCCAGACTCACAATAGGGTCGGTAGCATCCGGGGCCGGGCCGCCGGAGCGCCACAGTGCGACATGCTCTTCGCCTGGTCCGTGGCATCGCTCACAACCGATCCCCGCTTCGGCAAACGGCTCCAATCTGTGAACATCGCGACCGCGCCCCGCTTCGGCGATGCGTCCAACATGACAGTACAAACATCCATCGCCGATCCTGCGGTCAAATCGCTCATGTGAACGCGGATCGTAGCCCGGCGACAAATCCCACTTAGCCTCCTGCGAGTACCACGTAAGCGGCGACTGAAAGAGCACACCGTCGTGAACGTGCAAGTAAGCGCGGCCATGGCGTCCAGAGCCTAAAACGTATGCGATTTCGACAGATTGATCGTACAGCAGCCCGTCTTCGTCTTCTAGAACTTCATGATGCGTGATGCGTCCTGAGTCAGGACGTTCAGTTCGGTAACGGCGACCATCCGGTCCGACGAAGTCGGCCGGACTGTCGCCTTCGATCACCGACGCCTTGCCTATTGGAGCACTTGAACTCGCATCGGATTCGTGGCGTATGCTTCGGCGACATCCTGATGGCATTCGAGACAAGCGTCGCTGCCAACGTAGCCTTGCGGCCGGGGAGCCGGAAGCTCTAGTTGAGCCACGACTGGTGCCTGCGGTATCGGTGCAACTGTTGGCTCTAATACCCCGGTTGAAATAAGAACCACCATACCGACCGCGGCAGCACCAACGGCACCGACGAAGAACGCGATATAGAACCAGGATCGCGAACCGGTAGACGTCATGAGTTGCCTTCTCTTAACAACCGCTTGCCGTTATCTCTTCTTGGTCCGTTCATGGAGCCTACTCGCGATCGCCCCGTCTCCACACGCTGCTGCAGGAATCGCCATCCGCTGTAGCATCGGCAACGGCACCGACGTTACGCTGGGAAGCTGAAGGAGTTCGCGACGCAGGTTCTGCCCGTCGCGAGCCAACGACCCGAGCGTTTCAACGAATTCCGGGCGGTTAAGGCGACGCTCGACAGCCGCCAACTGGTGTTGCGTCACATAGTCGTATGGGTTGATCTTCAGAGCCTTCTGATAACATCGCTCTGCTTCCAACCATTCTTCGTTGTCGCGGTGCAGCCACCCCATGTAACGCCAAAAACGATTGTCGGCGGCGGCGGCCGGTGGAGCTGTCGATAAAAGGCGTGCCACTTCTGCTGCATCGCCATTCGTAGATGCCTCACGTAAGAAATAGGCAAACAACTCGATGTTGTTGGGGAATTGCTCAAAGTACTCCGCAACTTGCCGCTTATGCACAGGAATACCCGTTGCTTCGTCCATCGGCACCTTCGACGTATCTTCGGTCTCATCCAATGCCATCGAGACGATCCGATAGATCGCGCGGGCTACCAGAAAGACCTCCTCGTCAGGATCGCCTTCGAGCCAGCGCGTGTTCTCGTCATGAGCGTTAGCGAACGACAAATAGCCTCGCGAAAACAGGTACACATAGGTCTCCGGCATGTCGCTGCCGTGCTCGATCGCGGCGCACGCATGCTCCGCCATTTTGCGACGTTGCAGAGTAAACGCGCAAAAAGTAAATCACCCGGCGACGTGCCTCCCGCATACTCGGATCGGAGCGAAACGCACGCTCAAGCAGTTCCGCGCCGTCAAGCGGTCGATTGAGTGGCCCAAACAACAGATGAGAACACTCCAACAGTGCTGGTGGAGTCATGGGGTCATCATCGGGTAACTTCCGCAGCAACAACACTGCCTCTTCGAGTCGGCCTTGCTGGTTGTTCGCCTCCGCAAGGAAGATAACTGGTGCCGCTTTCGATGGCTGCCAGAACCGCAATTGTGTAGCGGCCTGTCGCACGGTTGCCCAATCGTCGGCAGCGACGGCGGCCTGGCAAGCCTTCTCTAGTGTCTGAATTCTGATATGCCGCCCAGCAAAAAACGCTGCCACAAAAGATGCGAGCGTTCCAAAAACGACTAGCCACTTGGCGAAGCGCGACACGCTGCGGCAAACAGCCGCCACCATCGAAGGGCCGCGTACGCGAGCCTCGAGCGCCGGCTCGTCATTTGAGAACGCTGGTTTCGGCGATTCCGTCATCTTTACCTGTCAATGTCGCCCGAGCTAACATGGTTTCGCTCACCGCAGTTGCCGCGTGTAGCGTAGAAACGCGGTGTTGAGTTGGTCTAAATCGCCGAAGGCTTGCCGGAAGAGGGCGAGTCGCTCCTCGGGGTCGTCGTAGCGCAGAGGGCGTTTCTTCGCCAGTGTCTGCATGTAAGCCATGTACTCTTTGGAATGCTTGCGGATCAGGAAGTAGTTCAACGCCCACGCTTCGGCGTACGCTTGAAGTGCGGTGCGTGGGTTCCGAAAGCGTTCGTCATTCGACAGCAATGTTTTCAGGGAATCAGCTTGCCGATGGCGAAGATTCCGCTTGAACTCTGCAAGTCGGAAGCGGTTAACACTGCCGATGTTTCTCCAACCCTTCGAACTCTTCAAGTCCGGCGTTTCAAAATAGTTTGCGATTCCCTCGCTCACCCATAACGGAATATCCGCATATCGTGTATGTAGGCCACAGTTAAACTCTACCTGATGAGTGGCCTCGTGAATAATGGTTGCAACGTTCCGCTCGGCACCCGGACGCGACAGGCTTCGAGTAATGTTGGCAACTGTCGTGCGCTGGCCCGCCACACCACCTGCGCCAGTCAAGTCATACATAATCACTCGGTTCGTTCGTAAGCTGTAATAACCGGGAATATCCATCGTGGCAGCGCCCAACTCTGATTTCGCGTAGCTCGCATACGACGACTTGCGGTCAAAGATCAAAGCCACGAGCGGCCACTCGGGCTCGTGAAGCTCAAAGCCTCGTCGAGACCAATAGGTCGTAAACGCTAGATACAAGCGTTCGAACAATGCCCCACACCACTCCGCATAGGCCGGCGATGTGTTGTAGCAGAGGACGTAATGTGCGGTCTTATGAACTCGAAACCCGTTAGGCAACTCTTGAAGCAAGTCGTCGCCGATCGCATCCTTATCGAGCGGCTCAAACGGAAACGCATCCGAATCCCGGCTCACGATTTCGTCGGGTGTAATCGCCCACAACACACCGTTGTCATCCTGCAAGAGGAGTCCGCCGTCGGCAGCTTCCACAACAATCCGACCGTCCACGTGAATCGACTTGCCATCGCGTTCCAGAGAAACTCGCTCGACCGCAACAACGGGCACGGTGAACAGAATGGCGGACAACATCGCAAGCGAAAGATTGAAACATTTCATATAAGCATTATACATGATGCGGCGACGGCTCCCGACAGGTGTTTGGCCGCAACGGTTGCAGCACCCACCTGATCAACTGCCAGAATCTCGGCTACGGCATCGCGGCCGGTCATTTCCGAGGGCGTTTGCGCGTCTTGACCGCAGCGAAGAGAAAGCATGCGAGTAACGCGAAGCCGCCGAGGATCGTCAGGCAGATCCCGGCGACTTGGTCATCGACTCCGGAGTGCAGTAGCCCAAAAACGCGCACTGGAATCGTTGAAACACCTGGTGGAATGACAAGGATCGATGCGGCGAGATCGCCGAAGGCAATCACGAATGCGGCCAACGCTGCACCCGCGAGCGTTAACCGATGCTGCAAGACTCCAATTCTCCAGAACTGCACGAACCAATTCGCACCCTCCGACGCGGCCGCCTCGACGACCTCGTCGGACACCGTGCGCAGCGCGTACCAACTGACGAAAATCGTGATCGGCAGGCACTTGATAAGCATCGCCAGCCAAGGCGCGAAGATCGAATAGTCGTACAGATAGCTCAACACTGGCGAACTCTCACGGTGCAGCAACCAGATCACCGACAGCCCAATTGTCGGCCCAGGCACGCCGAGACAGACAGCCGACGTCACAAGTGCCGGGAGCGCGCGCCATGTGCCGCGTCTGGCAAGCCACGCCAGAGACGCAGCGACGACGACCGCGGCAACTGCAGCCAGGGCACTGATCACGAAGCTCCATTTGTACTCCTCCGCGAAGCGGCCGGGACTGTCGAGCAGAATCTCCGCAATCGCGCCGACGGACCAATGCCGAACTCGCTCGGCTCCCATCTGCTCTACCGTGAGCCCTGCCTTGTAGATCAAGTTCCCAAGCGGAACGCCGATCAGAACGACGAGCGTCATGGCGACAAATGCCAAGGCAACCCATCGACCAACCCCAAGCCGATAAACGCGTCTTGTGGAATAACTCGGAATGTGCTCGGGCGGTGCGAGCTTACTTGTGAGTACCAATGCCAACACGGTCCAGCAGCTAACAAAGATGACTTGCGTAAGCACGGTCGGTCGCAAGGGCTCGAGCGAGCTGATCCTTCCCATGTCCGGAACATCGAGATAGATTTCTTCTGCGAACGTTCGGATTTGGTAGAGGTCTGTCACTGTCATATCCGTTCCCGTCATGACAAGAATCCAGACCGCCGCTACGACGATCGATGGACATGCCCTCGGCAACGTCACTCTGCAAAGCACAGTGGCCAACGAACCTTCCAACAGCGCGGCGTCTTCTTCCGCCGGCTCGATCAGTAGCAATCCCAGCCCGACAATCAACATCACCCAAGGGACCGCCGCCAATCCGTGAATCCAAATGACGGCTCTCCACCCGTCCAGGATCGGTGCGGCCGCGGAACCATGCGCGAAGGAGAACCAACCCTGCCTTCCAAACCCAGCTTCCCAACCGGCTGCCTGGAGATACAAAGGCACAAGCAACAGCGCACCGAACAGCAGCAGAAACAGGTTTCTGCCCGCCAGATCCGTACGCAGCAACAAGAAGGCCAGCGCAGCGCCGACCGGAACAGCAAGAACAGAGGCGGCCGCAGCCAACATCAGCGTATTGCGCAGCAGCAACCAAGCTCGCGGGTCGCCCCACATCGCAAGCGGCAGGCACGCGGCAACGAATAGCGCGCCGATGGCGACGTAAAGGCGGCGGTCACTCGCTCGGCCAGACATCTGCGTAGTCTAGACACCGAACTGTGAGCGTGGAACGGCCCGTGCATCCGATCGACACGGCTCCCAGCCCACTCCCCGTGCCAAGGACTGTGCAGGCGATGCAGCCGCGCGTTGCAGTAACCGCCAAACCAATCAAGTGCTTCTCGCGGTCGGTAAGGGTCGTTCGAGAAATAAGTGGCGTAAGCTTCCAGCTTGCGAACCCGCATTATCGCAAGCTGGAAGCTTACGCCACGGAAAACCGGACAGTTATTTCCAGAA
>PBSM01000128.1 GCA_002726245.1 Planctomycetaceae bacterium
CATCTAAACAATCCTTTCCCGGCCGTCGGCCGGAGAGGATTCTCTCACTTAACATGGATCAAGTTTAGGGGAGGAGGTCAATCGCGTACCGCTTCAAATGATCACGTACCCATTGCCGTGTGTAACTCATCAGGTCAGCAACCTGCTGCATCGACCGCCCCACGCTCGCCTCGTAAAACAGCCTGCACCACTCAGACCGATGTCGTTTCGTGAGCATGTCGGCTCGTGTCACTATTTCTGCGTCGGTTAGGTGCCTCATGTCTTACTTCCTTCTTGTTGAAATATATGATCGCGAAAGTTGGTAACGTGACTTCGATGCCATCGCTTTTCTTTCTCCCGGTCCTTGCTGCTGAGTAATCGTGCCATCGGTGAATCGTCCATCATCGTTTGTTGAACTCGTCGAACTAGGGCGTATAGTTCTGACTTCGCTTCCACTCAGGTTCCGCGTTGTCGAATCGGAGGTAGGAGCCGAACCAGAGCACGTTTGCCGTTCCTGTCGGTCCGTTGCGTTGTTTGGCGACGATGATTTCGGAGGGTTCGCCTTGTCCCGCTGGTGTGCTCTCGCGCGAGTAATAGCCTGGACGATGAACGAACAACACGACGTCCGCGTCCTGCTCGATTGCACCGGATTCGCGGAGATGGCTCAGCTTCGGAATGTTGTCTTTCGTCATCTCTGTCTGCCTATTAAGTTGCGCGAGGCAGACGATTGGAACTTGGATTTCTCTGGCAAGCACCTTCAGCCGACGTGCGATCCTCGCGACCTGCTCTTGGCGCGGATCCTTCGCGCTGTCCGGATCAATGAGCTGCAAATAATCCACGATAAGCAACCCGATGGAATGCTTTCGTTTGTGCCTGCGTGCCAATGCTGCGATTGATGTCATGTTGCGGGTCGGGCAATCGTCCATGAACAACGGCGCGTTGGAAATGCGTCCAGCGGCTTCGACCAATTGCAGACGCTCATCGTTGCTGTACGTGCCTTGTCGGATGTGGTGACTGTCGACACGAGCTTGCGAAGCAAGTAGCCGATCTCCGATCTCCTCGACTGACATCTCTAGCGAAATGAAGAGCGTCGCCGTATCGAGCTTGATCGCTGCGTGCTCAGCGATATTGCACGCGAGCGCAGACTTTCCCATCGACGTTCTCGCGGCAACGATCGTCACTGTGCCAGGGAGCAAGCCTCCCATCATGTCATCGATCGCGTCAATTCCAGTCGGAAGTCCACGAGCTGCCTTGCCGTTCTTTCGTCCTTCGACGCGATCCATGGTCGCACGCATAAAATCAATCGCACTGTGCGTGTTATGGGCGTCCGTCTGTCGCTCGGCGAGTCGAAAGATACGATTCTCGGCAACGGACAAGACCTCTTCGTCGTCGATCTGCTCGTCGTAACCCCGTCGAACTATCTCGGTCCCCGCGTCAATGACATCCCGTCGCAGTGCTTTCGCCCGCACGATGGTGGCGTAGTACGTCGCATGTACTGCCAACGGAACGGAACCTGCAAGGCGAGCGAGATATGGCTTACCACCAACGGCTTCCAAATCACCCGCACCTTTCAGCGCTTCGACGAGCAGAAGATGGTCAATCTTGCCGCCATTGTTCCACAGGTGAAGGAGATGCTCGTAAATCTTTCGATTCGCATCATCATAGAAGTCGGTCACCCGCAATATCAGTGCGACCTCATCAAGCAACTCCGACTTGAGCATGATGCTGCCGAGTACGCCTATCTCAGCATCGAGGTTGACCGGTGGCTGACGATCGAGCAGTTCGCTTGGATTGCCCGAGTGCGGTCTTCCATTGGTCTTGGCTTCCATCATCCTACGGTCTCCAGTGCGTCAAGAGCTTTTCTTTTGAGGCATGCTGTCTCGGTTTCATCGTCGATCTCAACAACACGGAGTCTTGCGCCCAACCCAAAATCACTCAACCGTTTTGGCTTCGTGATCTTTGTGCTCCGCGGGACATAGTCAAGCAGCATCTTGAGGCTGCCAGATCCAACCGTGTCGGTGAGGATCGTGCGGAAGTATCCGACTGGGCTGTTGGGCTCGTACTCGCGGACGGCGCTCGCGGCGTCGATCGCGTGCCCCTTCGGAATGGCTCCCTTGGCAGTCAAGTAAGCCACCTGCACAATGAACGGGTCCTCGAAATGCTCGTAGCCAATCAGCCGCAGCACTTCGCCTGCGGCGCGGTCGATGGTCTCCTGACTCAAGGCGCAATCTGACGCACCAAGAACACTCGATTCCTTGTTCTGTTGTTTATTGTTTCTGCGCAATCCATTGCGCCTTGTCTTTGCAGAGTTTTGCGTGTTGCTTTCGGGGGGGGCTCATTCAACGCGCAGTCTGTTGCGACTTGTTTCTGGGGTAGAGCGTACAGATTTGAAGTTCTCCGTCCGTTTCGACGACGCGCATCAACGTTGACGAATCCTGCCTTCTTGAGCTTCGCCAGCGAAAGTTGAACGGTCCGAACTGACACGCCAGCCAGTTCAGCAATGCGGTCTTCTCCAGGCCAACAGCGGTCGGAACTGCCCGCGTGATAGACCAGTACCGCATAGACCATGAACGCTGTCGAACCACATTCGCGTGCGCGCTTCAGGACATCGTCATCAACCCGGAGATTGCCGAATCCGCTCATGACCGCCTCCGCGACTTCGTCTGCATCGAAGGTTCCGTTACTACGATCCTGCGGGATGATCGACGTGAGAGTGACGTTGCGGCCTGTCGATCCGTCGAGTTTGTGCTATCGTTCATGTTCCGTTTTGACTTGCCCGTCGCGTTGGCATCACTCAATCGCGGCGGGCTTTTTCCTCATCATTTGTAAAACTCAATTACGGACCCGGTGGTCTTCTTGTTTCGTGGGCGGGGCGCGGAAGGCGGCGACACCGAACGACGCGCCTCGAAGTCACAGAGGTCGTTGACGTCGATAAGGTAGCGAGGGCGCCCACCGCGTTCGGTGCTGGCGTCGCTCGCTCGCAGCTCGCCCGCGCGAATCCACTTAACTACTTTGCACGGCGAAATCCCCCAGAGTTTCGCGAGTTGCGGAGGCGTTATTTTCTTGTTCACGTGACCAGCCAGGCTCGAGGAAATGCAAACAGGTGTCTACCGTAGTATCCGACGGCATTTGCACTCTAGCGGACCTAAGCGGGACCTCCACCGCAAAAGTGTCGTGACTCGCCAGTCACGTCAATAACTACTGGATCGAGTGCAGTTCTGTTTGCTCACCAAGTCGAGAGATTGCGTGTATAGAGACACGTTAGAGGTTCGGCCCCAAAGCGTATAACCTCGTAGGGGCGCGGTATTTTGACTTCTATCGACAGCCCTTCGCACCGGCTGTGAGAGGTCGCTATTCGCCAAGACGACGACGGACGGATCTGGCACTGATGCGGAGTTTTACCCCCGCTCGACTATAGACGTTCTTCATCAGTACTTCCTTATCTTCCTTACGCAGATCAGCTGTTGCCGCCGAGACCGCTTCTTCTGCGTCTCTTCTGAGAGTCTCGCGTTTCTCGGCTGCATTCATTCTTCGCTTATCGGGGCCCCTACTGAGTGACGCCTTGGTCTTTCTTCCAGTTCTTGTGATCGGCTCAAATCGTCGAACCGCGAGCTGCTCGGTCACTCGCCCTAAATGAAACGCTGCGGCAGCGGCCCCTTCATCTTCTCCCTGCTCAAGCAGCCTCGGAATCAACTCTGCGAGATACAGAACGTGTCTTGCACTTTGAACACAACTCTCCTCGTCGCCCCAATCGATACTCCAGTTACCGCTCTCGTGCCGCTCAATCACCAGCTCTGCGTCTGCCACACTCGATTTGATGATGGGATCCAGGCACAAAGGAGACTTGCGCGGGTCCATCGCGACGTACTTGGGTAGCTCCTGGGATTCTTCATCGAGAGGAACAGTGATTGTTCTGATTCGTGCTTTGTAAATGCCCGTGTCGACAACTCGTTCCGGTTGGTCGGCTTTGTGCACTTCGATTCGATCATTATACATGGCTCACCATCCTTTATTCGGGTGACTCGCCGGACGTGGTGGCAATGGTGTTTCCACTCACGTCCGGTGAGTCTATGCAGGAGCGACCCGCGACCCGGTGCTTCAGTTTACCCAATAACTCGCAATTGTGGCTTCTCCGTGGCTTCGATCCGCTCAGCTTCGTCGCTGTCGCCGGTGGTATCGCCGCAGAACAGCCAGTCGTGAACGTGATCAGCAACGGCTCGCAGACGCTCGTCGCTGATGCGTTCTCGGTACACCGCTGCCATCGATCCATCAACATGCCCCATAAGCGCATCGACAGCGACTTGGTCCTTTGACTCACCGGCAACCGTCTCAAACGTGTGACGAAGAGTGTAGAAACCCCACCCCTGTTTTCCACTGATGCTTAACTCTTTCAGGAGCGCACTGAATCGCTTAGACACGCTATTGACCGTGACGTAGCGATCCTTCGTGGTCTTGCTCGGTGTGATTCGCACCCACCGATTGCCTTGAATCGTCACAAAACAAAGTTTGTCGTCTTCCAAGTTCTTTGGCTTCGGACGAGTATCAATCGCCTGCTCAAGCGCTTCAAGAGTTTCCTGCCATAGCGGGATGCGTCGCTGAACTTCCGTTTTTGGACGAGGATACATCAACCAGCCGGACTCAAAGTCGATTGCGGATTTCGGAAGGTTGGCACAGTCCGTGTTTCCAAGCCCGCCGTTTATGCCAAGCAGCACCATGGCGCGCATCCACGGATCAGCCTCGGCGAGAATCGGCGTTAACTCGTTAGCCGCGAATAACTTCGGACCAGCTTCGTTTCGCAACTTCCGCAGCGCACGCGCCGACGGTTTATCGAACGACTGCCCGAACGCAACCGGCTTCTCAATCTTCTGTTGGTCGTGCGCGTACTTCAGAATGATCCGACAGCGATTGATCTCGTTTTTCACCGTGACGATGGAAAGCTCTTTGTTCAGCTTCGCCCTGAGCTTCTCAAAGTCATCGGGAGCCAAGTCGTCCACTCGTCGCCATTTTCCGAACGCTTCAATCAGTAGGTCGCAACTCCGTTGATAATCCGAAAACGTGTGGCGCGATAACTCGCCGCTGTCAACTTTATGCAACTTGCTCGTCAGGAACTCATTGCACAAGTTGCGTATCGTGTAGCCATCATCCGCATTCAGAGATTCAACTTTTGGCTTGCGTCCGTTGTGTAGATCGATTTTCTGCGCGTTGTAAAGCTCTTCAGCCTCGGATGCGGATGCGTCCACGTCATCGACAGGAATGATCTCGCCCGCTTGCGTGTTCGCCCACCGCCCGAAGTAGTGAAGCCGCCCGATGATCTTCTTTGCCCATCTGCCCGTCGCGTGAGGAAAGAGTGGGTAGCAGTCCTTGTGTGCCCGCCCGAAGGCATTGCCACACCTCGGGCACTTGGGCTTCTCTGGCTTCCCGTTATCCGCTTTGCGTCGTTTCCGCGTTGTTGTAAACTGCTCGGTCATGGCGTCACCGGTCTCTGCTAAGGGGTTCGGTGGCGTCGACACCCGGTGTTCACGCGCCGGGTGTCAACTTGAATACGATGCCCTTTCAGGTTAACAGGTGTCAATGGTGGTGTCAACGAAAAGCTAGGCTTACCGGAAGACGCCAAGAATACACTGTATTTCCCTGTAAATAGCAGCTTTGGCCGGATGGCGGAATTGGCAGACGCACAGGACTTAAAATCCTGTGGCCCTTACGGGCCGTGCGGGTTCGACCCCCGCTCCGGCTACTTTTAAGCTCTTCTGCGGCAATCACTTCGGGCAACAGCCGCTTGCTTGTCGGCGCAACGCTGACAGCTTCTCTTCTCCGGCATGGTCCAAACATGGTCCATGACCAATCTCTCCCAATGGTGAGCAATAGACTTGGGAGAAGGAGAAGTCTGATGTCAGCAGTTACCCTCGAAGGCCCCGTCGGGAAGAAGAAAGCGTATCGCGTCCGCTGGCGATACAACGGGCAGCGTCCGCGCAAGAGCTTGGGGACCGTCACCGCCTCGGAGGCCAAACGCCGGCGCGACGAGATAGCGGAAACGCTCCGCTTGCTCGAAAGTGGGCGTCTCGAAATCCCTGCCGGCATCGATGCAACCGAGTTCGTCTTCTCGGCGGGGCGCATCGAACAAGCCCGTGTGGCGTCACGCCAGACGCTACAAGCGGCCATCGACGCCTACTTGGCAACCCGTAAGGGACGGATCACTAAAGAGACATACGAAGAATACGAAAGGCGTCTGAATGCCGTGCGTGATCGGCTGGGCGGTTCTGATAGAGTCATCGATTCCATCAGCATCCACGACTTGCAGCAGTACGTGGAGAGGCGTCAGCAACAGGTAAGCGGTGGCAGCGTCAAACGCGACCTGACACGTTTCTTCGACATGTACAAGCTCGCCGCTGCCAATGGATGGATCAGCCGGCCACTTGACCGCGAACAAGTCATGACGATTCTGAGGCCGACGATCAGGCGAGATAAGAAGAAACCCGATTGGAGAACCTATGGAGAGACTGTGCGGGAGGTTGAACGCCGGAACCTTACCGAAGATCGACAGAAGGAACTTTGGAAGCGAGCGTACTTCGATGCGAACGAGTTGGGAAGGTTTCTGAACGACTTGAAGGACTCTGCGCGGACTGCTCCAGGTTTTGTCCATCCGATGGTCGTCACCGCAACCTTCACTGGTGCTCGGCGCAGTGAACTTTGCCGGCTGGAGATAGAGGACGTTGACCTGGACGGTGGAGCGATCACGTTCCGGCAGCGAAAGCTGAAGCAAAAGCTGTGTGAGTTACATCTCGATGTGGGACATTACTTCGGCGCGATTCACTTCAAGCCAGTTCCAAAACATGATGACTGGTTTCATGTTCATGCGATATTCGAATGTTCCCAAGCCTGTTCATCACACATTTCCGAGCAGTGGCCACATGGAATCACTATAGCCGGCCAACCGGGAATCTCACCGAGAGTAGCAGCCAACTACATGACGCACTATGCGGTCAATCCTGAAAACGGCTGGCCGAATTGGTTCCGCCAAAAGCGGTTCAAGAGGTTCTACAATAGCAAGTGCATCAACTCACTCGATCCGCGATTCGTTCCAAGGAAAAGGAGCGCGTCCGCAAACACGCGGTCAGTGCCTGGAATACGCAGGCGACGGCGAGACGTGGATACTCAGATCGCAAGTTGCGGCACTGGAGCGACGATAGCCGTGGAACGCGATGGCGAGCGCGGGGGCACAGTTCAACTCTGCATCGGAGACGTTCCAGGATAAAGCAACACTCATTCTGTAAATTCGAGTAGATCGGTTTCGGGGTTTCTACTTGTGGAAGGTGAGGTATTTCATTCC
>PBSM01000129.1 GCA_002726245.1 Planctomycetaceae bacterium
AGCAAGCTCGGAGGGGACGAAGTCGTAGAAAGCGTAAAACTTCAATGTGAACGCACCCTTGGTCAAATTCCGTTTGGTGCTAGTGCTACAAGTGTGAATCGATGTCAAATGAAGGCGAACTCTGGCCTCTCTTTACCGCGTTGTGCTAAAGGGTGAAGATAGGAAGCGTTTCGGGCTCATCCAACGGTGAGTCCGACCTGCAGCACTAGGAGGAGAGAATATCATGAAGCATGATGCGGCGCATAAGCGTGCATATCGTCGAGCTGGCGCAAAACTGGGCTTCTATTGCCACCTAGTCGCCTATATCACAGTCAATCCTTTTTTGGTCTTCATCAACTACAGCACGAGTCCTCAGTACTTGTGGTTCAAGTGGCCGCTGCTTGGTTGGGGATTGGGCCTGCTGTTTCACTGGTTTGCGGTGTTTGTGGGACCGAAGCTCATGCAGCACTTCATCAAACGGGAACTCGAGACAAACGGCTTGGAGGACTAGCCGTAACTCACGCCAGATGCGCGTACTCCCTACTGAATTCTGCGTGTGGAGGTGTCGCAACAGCCAGGCTCAGCCGAGTCCGTCCGTGGCGTGCTCCGGCTCCGAAGCGGCGGACGGCACAGGTTCGACCGGAGTGAGGTGGTCTGCTTCTGGCGTCTCGCGGTACAAGTTCTCGAAGTCACAGACGGCTTCGGCCAGTTGGATCAACTCTTTCTTGGAGACGCCTGTGTGAACCGGCAGGTAGAGGACGTTTTCCATCATGCTGCGTGCTTCCGCGGCGCGAAATCCCTCAAAACCTTCGGGAGGCTCGGGAATAATGAAGCTCGAGTAACCGTTGATCGAATCGAAGCCCAGAGTTCGCAGGTGCTTCATCAGCGCGACAGGGTCCGAGACTTCAACCGGAAATATCCAATGATTGTGAACCGGCGCGTTCTCGCCGGGACGGCGGAGCGATGGCGGCAACCGCTCGATCACAGTTTCTGCGGTGGCGTTGCGACGGGCGATGCTGCTCGTCTCGAACCGCTTCAAACGACGCTCGAGCAACGCCAGCATGGGATAACTAGGTTTCTGGCGAAACTTCTTCACTTCATCTTGCCCGCCAAAGACGCGGATCGCGTCATTGAGCTTTTTGTCTTGTACTCCCAGGTGGTGGGCAAGCCACATGACAAGTGTGTACAGGGCGCGGCTGGAGAGCGTCTTGAGTTCCGCGAAGCGAATCAGCCACACCAAGTAGTTCCAACGACTGTGGAGCGGCAACTCCTCTTGCCGTCGCGCAACTTCAGCAGCGAGCGAAGCTTCTTTGAAGCGCAACACGCCGCCCATGATCGTCGAGCATGTCTTGATCGGACCGAAGCTAACCATCACGACGTCCGACTCCGCGTGCCCCACGTAGCCGTCGCCGGTAAATGACTGAGCACAATCTTCGAACACAAAAAGATCGTGCTGACGGGCGAACTCGACAACATCGTCCATCGGCAGGCGGCTGCCGAACAACTGTGCCGACAGAATAGCCTTGGTATTCTTATTGACCGCCCGTTCCAACTCCTCACGTTTCATCGCCAAAGTGGACATGTCCAAGTCGATGGGAACGGCGACCAGACCGTGACGTTCGATCACTTCAAACATCGACCGAATGTTCAACGCCGAAATCAGAATCTCACTGCCGCGCGGCAAATTGAGGGCTTCCAAGATCAGCTCGAAGCCGCTTCGCTCGGCGAGACAAACGACTGTGTCGGACGAGGACGACCAGAAGTCACCAATTCGTTTCTGAACACGGTCTCGACTGCCCGGCCAAAAGCAGCGGCCCATTCCAAAGAGAATGTCGGACCAGCCGATATCTAAACGCTTTCGAGGGATCAACGGCCACACCTGTGGAAATGGGACGTACTCGGTTCCGCTAACAATGGCAAGGCAAACAAGACTTTTTTCTATGGTTACGGATGCCAGCCGTCAAGGAGCATTCTGACGTATTGTTGACCTTGGCAACCTGGCGAGACTTTGTGGCCTTGCTCAAGGTACAACTTACAGAAAGCAGTGGATAGGCCCCGCATTTGCTCGTCGGCAACGTCGATCGTGTGCGACTTCTCGACCGTGAATCGACCTCGTCGATTGTGCCAACTTTGGAATGTGACTTCTATGATTGCATAGTATTCTGATTGGTGCTGTTCAACCAATCAAATGTCGCAGTTACCGAACCGTGCTCTATCGCGCGCACTTCAACTCTGGTGCCGTTCGGGATCGGGATCAATTCAGCGAGTGACCCGGTCAGCACCACGTGGTCTGCTCGCAGTGACAGCCCGTGAGAGGCGAGCAGAGAGCTCAAATCCGCAATCGCCTGCACGGCCCTGTCTTGCCAGCGAAAGCACGCGACTTCGGCGACCGTGTCACCGTTCAACGCGATACGCAGTGAAAGACCATCTGACGACGGTAAACTCAGATCAAGGTTAGGAACGACAAATCCTGCATGGAGGGCATTGTTAGCGATGAGTTCTGCCGCCCCTCGATTCGCGGCTCGCAGAACATGATTGTGTAATTCGATCACGGGGAACACGCTGCCAACACACCCGATGACTCGGTCGCGGTCGCCACAATCCCTTGGCACGTCCTTCGACAAACGAACGGCTAACTCACCCTCGACCGCCAAGGCAGCGAATTGGTTGATCGATAGCTCAACTCCAGACCCGTGGCGTTCGGTTGTAAACAACCGCCCAAAGATGGGATGAGCGATGCCAAGTTGCTGCTGAATAACGGAAGAAGTGCAGCCGATCTTGTAGCCGACGACTGTTTCGCCACGCAACTCGCGAAGCCGACAGACCTCGGATTGGAGCGCATAGGCTTGTTCTTCGCTCAGTGAGATTCCCTCGGCAAACATGATACCGGGTCTCCGAGCATCATAGTCGCTCAACTGTCGGCCGGCTAACTTGGCGATATCAAGCATCGTTGAAGTATAATCGCTGGTCCATCTTCGAGATCCAAGGCGAGCAGGTGTTTTCGACTTCCTTGTGGGTCTTCGGTAGGTCGCTCCGTTGTGTTTTTCGTGCAATAGAACGACTATCTTGGTACGCATGAAGACGGATTGGATTACCTATGGGCCAGCGCTGGAAGCTGTCATCTTCTCGATACCGACGTTGCTCCTGATCGTGCCGATCCTCAGAGCCGGTTTCGTGAGGCGAGCTGGTTGGCAACTGACGTTGGGCGACTGCGGTATACTGGCGTTCCTCATTGCAGGCTTGTGTCGTCTGTCGCTTCCACTGCGTTTTTGGGGCGACTCGAATGACGCGTTGCAGCATGTCATCGCTCTTGGACTTGCATTGTTGATTTGGTGGGGCGTCGTTGCGGTCACGATGTCGCGTGCGGGAATCAACGCGATCACATCGCGACTCCTGCTGTATTGCATCGTGCTGGCACACGGTTGTTTCTTTCCTGGTGTTCTTCGTTTTAGCGACCTCAGCGCGTTCACTGGTGACGGCTGGCTCGCCTTCGTCGCGTGGTTCCTGTGTTACCTGATCTCGCTGCTGATCGTCTGGCTCATCGTCGAGGTCAGGCACTCGGACGACTAGCCGTTCGTTCACGCGGGCGTGCTAGAGAATGTCTCTCCGAGTCGTCAAGTCATACCTCGGAGAGGCTGTGAGTGTCAGGGAACTCGCAGACCCTTTGGCACAGTGTTGTCGATCTTCCATCGCGACATGTCGAGCCGTCGTACACCGCCAGGATTGCTTTCCGATTTGGCCTCGCCGTAAAAATCGATCGTCACTTTATCGCGGAGCAGATTCCCTGGCGGGATTGGAAAGATGCCAATACTCTTTGGGGACCAGTTGATATCTTCGATCTTTCCGTTACCCCGTTTGGTGCGATCGATGGCAACCGACTGTAGGAAGAACTCATAGACGCTGACGTCGTTCAGTTGCTGAGGCGGCAGTTCATACGCGTATTCTTCAACTCGGCCGCGTGTCTCGAGCGTTTCCACGAGCCTCGCGCCGGCATCGCGTTCGAATTCCACAGAGACCGTTTCCGTCGGCTTGATCCTGAAGCGACGTGGCTTGCTGGGTGACCGTAGATCGGCGACCAGCAGCCACAACTCGCGAGAATGTTCGTTCGTGAAGGTGACTTCCGCGGGACGTAGCGACGGATTCGGAACGACTTGGCGGGAAGTGAACACCGGCGCGAAGTCGAAGCCTGGAGCGAGAACAACTGGGTGCCAGACCGAAGCGGCGTCGAGCGACGCAGCGACAAGCACGCCGCGGCGATCAATGGCGAACCCATGAGAACGCCGATGACGCGAGAAGTGGACGGGTGTGAATCGCGTAAAGCCGCGGCTGATCAGAGATCGCGTCCAGGGACCAGCGGCGCGGGCCGCATGCCACTCGTACCAACCTCCGTCGGCCAACGTCGCCGAGACACGAATGCGATTGCGTGCATAGTTGGCGGCAATCGGCGCGCCCGGTGGCAGCACGACTTGCGGGATTTGCGCGGCCTGCCCCAGCGGGCTCGTAGAGCAATTGCAGCCGACCGAGTGAATCAACCGTGACCAAATGGTGAGCGAAGGCGACTCCGCCAGCGCTCGGAACTCGTAGTGAGGTGATCGAACCGCCAGGAGCGAAGCCGCTCAGACGCCGACCAGCGACGCTCGTCGGATCCTCGCGCAGCCAGCGGCCTGACGCAATGCGATAGCCACGAATCGTGCCGGTGCGATCGATCGCAAAGAGTCGATCTTGATCCAACATGGCAATGTCGCTGCCGGGGACCAACTGTCCGCTGGCATCTACGTAACTATTGCTCCTCGGCGAGGCGAGGTGGTTGTTCAGCAAGTAGCCATCCGCATTGACAGCGAACATTGTTGACCGACTGGCCACATCGCGGACCAGCAACTGTCCTCCAGGAACGAGCTTGGCATCGATGATGCTGGCGATGTCGCGGCCGTTCGCCACCGAAGTCAAAGTGCCGTCGCGGCCTCCGGTAAGGACGCGAGGGAATGGCGAGCGTGGATCAGGGAGCAGGGCTAGAGGTGCGCCCGGCACCAGTGGTCGTTGGAGCTTTGCTGGTACAAGACGCCAGCGTCCGCGTTCTTCGACTGCGAACTGCAAGGCTCCGGTTCTGTCGATGTACGCCGCGACGGAATCTCCCGTCGGCAACTCAATGGTGCGACATAAGTCGGCCCTATTGGTAATGCAGCACGCCCCGGAGTCGAAGGCCGTAAAGCGGTCACGGGCGCCGGCCCGATACGACTGATCTGCATCTGACTCTCACGAAAAGTGATCTGCCCCCCCGGCGAAACGCTGCCAATATGAAATGCTCCCCGTCCTGTGATCGGCCAGCGGATCGCACGACGCAACTGTGAATTCAGAAAGCCGACGTACGTTCCATCTCGCGAATCCGAATCGCGGTGTCTTGTATAGACGAAATTCTGTCCTTCTGCGTCGATGATGGTCAGCGTGCGCGCCGTTAACTCGGCGCGCGAGCGGACTTGTGTACCTGGCACTTGCAAATCGAATCGCTCTTGAGCCGGTAGGCGTGCGCAACAAAGGCAAACCGTGCAGCCGCTTGCTAAGAGGACAATTCTCGCCACGATCATCACAAAGCTCCTGCGTGAGAGGGAATGCCAACGCCTCTGTCATCGTAGCGTTCGACAGTCATTTCCGCAAAAGTTCGCGAAAACCAACGATTGTCGCGGACGCCACCCACGCAATTCTCACTCAGAACAGTCGCAAGTGTACGGGCAACGTTTTTATCGATGAAGAAGTCCTCAAAAGCGAAGGAGCCTCCGATTTCGACCTGTATGCCATGACACACGGCGTCGAGCCGTTACCCAGCTTCTCTTTCTGACGTCCAAAGAAAGGTTGCTGGTACTCGGACTCGTCGAGTACATTTGGTAGCAAGACCGAAAGACGTTCGCTGATCTCAACGCGAGTACGTAAAAAATGAAGGGCCTTGTCTCTTGTGCTTTGCTGGTGCTTGTTTTCAGCACGACGGTAGTTGCCGCCGACGCGCCGCTACTGGTCGATAATCTAGCGCCGATTCTTTCGCCATTGTTGAGTGGAACTCGCGGCTTCTCTCTTCGTGCAGAGATCGAGATTCCCGATGGAGCGGACAAGCATACGATCAAACTTGATCTTGACCAGATCGATGATGACAGCTTTGACCTGGCGATTGAACATCAAGACTATGCAGTTGCGATTCGACGAAGAGCTGATCGCACCGAGTTCGTTCTGCCAAAGCACAACAAGACCTTCGTCGGGCGAGGCGAGATCAATGGCAAAGACTCGCTTCGGCCCTTGGGCATTACTCAACGGCTCGTCGGCTCGGGAACGAAGCTTTCGACGTATCTGCCGCTCGTCACCAACGGCGACCCGCAAGTCGTGGCGTTGCTGCTGACAGGCATCTTGAAAGTTCAGTACGACCATCAGACGGAGTCTTGGTCGAATCAGAAGGAAGTTTCTCTGCGGTTCTCCGAGCCGGGTGTGGTCAGTCTGGAAGTCGGTGACGTTCGAGTTCGGTTAAGGGCGGGCAATGTCACGAAGACGCACGCCGAAGTTGCCGCCAAGCAGACGCACGAGATTGTTGAGATCGATCGAATCGAGTTGGAACGGCAGCTTGTACGCGGTGTCCGGCGAGCTTTCGAGATACTCGCTCCGTCGGCCAAACTCACGTTGCCAGCAAAATCAGAGCGCAAGGTCGCCAATGGCGAGCTGCGATGGATCAACGGTCAACGCATAGCGTTGTTGCGAGGAACGCCGGAAGAGATCGGCCAGGCTCACGGCCAATTGCTGAAGAAGGAAGCGCGGCGTTGCATTGATTCGGTTCTCTATACATTTGGCACTGCCGAGACGATTCGAAGTGGTAGCTGGTTCCGGCACGAGTTGGAATCGGCCTATGAACGGCTTGCCCCATACATCCCTGAAGATCACAAGCGTGAGACACGCGCGATGGCCGCTAGTCTTCAGCTCGAACCGCGACTCATCGAAACGTTGAACGTCTTCCCCGAGTTGTTCCACTGTTCTGGTTTTGCTGTGTTCGGTAAAGCGACGAAGGACGGCAAGCTCTACCACGGACGCGTCCTCGACTATATGACGACGATCGGTTTGCAGGATGCAGCAACGACGTTTATTGTCGCCGTTGATGACAAGATCCCATTCGCGAACATCGGCTATGCGGGATTCATTGGCAGCGTCAGCGGAATGAACTCCCAAGCGATCTCGTTGGGCGAAATGGGAGGTCGCGGCGAAGGAGAGTGGGACGGCGTTCCGATGGCAACGCTAATGCGGCGTGCGTTGGAAGAATGCTCGACACTCGACGAGGTGAAGCAACTCTGGACAACGAACCCGCGGACTTGCGAGTACTTCTACGTGTTCGCTGATGGGAAGACCAACGACGCTGTTGGCGTTTCAGCGACACCCGGCGCGGTCGAGTTCATCGCTCCCGGGCAGGCGCACGAACGTCTGGGCGAAGGTATCGAAGACGCCGTGGTCTTATCGGCGGGAGACCGCTTGAAAACGTTGCGTTCTCGTGTGCAAGAGCGTTACGGCGAGATCGACGTCGAAGTCGCTAAGTGGTTGATGAGCCGTCCGGTCGCCATGCAGTCGAACCTGCACAACGTACTGTTTGTGCCTCAAGACGGCTTGCTCTATGTCGCCAACGCGGACCACAAGCACCCGGCTGCGGAAAGACCATACGTGCGGCTTGACTTGCGAGCGCTGCTGGCTGAAATGACTCGGTAGGGCCTATTTGAGTTGTTGGAGTCCCGCCTTCAGGCGGTCTTGGTTCCCGGAAAGAAAAGAGGCCGGCTGAAGCCGGGACTCCAACGGAGCGATTTCGATGAGGCCAGTTTTCTCACTTCACTACGCTGCGATTCTCGTCTTATTGTCACTGCCGCAGGCTGAGACGCGCGGTGCCGAGCCGCTACGCTTTGTTACCAAAGACACGCTTGCACCACAGGACGACAAGTTGCCGGATGCTCAGGCGTGTCTGGACGGGTTGCTATGGCAGCTGGCGCCCTTTGAAGTGACGTGCGAGGAACGAGAGCGACCTCGTGGACGCAACCTAGTCCGCTTCCCGTCGCCCGTTGCGACAGATGACGAACGGAATGACTTGGTAGCTCTCGACTGGTATGTCGCTCGCGATGCGGCCGGCGAACCGCTGACGGCTCCAGCCGTACTAGTCATCCACGAGTCGGGTTCGGATATGACGGTCGGCCGCATGTTCGCCTATTGCCTGCATCTAAAAGGCATCCACGCCTTCATGATCCATCTGCCGCACTACGGCGAGCGACGAACGAAGCAATCCGATCGCGATCGTGCGGCGAGGTTGGTCCCGATGGTTCGGCAAGCCGTCGCCGACGTCCGGCGAGCGTACGACGCGATCGCCGTCTTACCTCACGTCGCTTCGCAACGCATCTCGATTCAGGGGACGAGCCTGGGCGGCTTCGTCGCGTCAACTGCGGCCAGTCTGGATGGCTGTTTCAATGAGGTCTTCATTCTCTTAGCTGGCGGCGATCTGCATGATGTGATTGCAAATGGCCAGAAGGACTCGGCGAAGATCCGAGATCGGCTAAACGCGGCCGGATATACCGGTCAAGGTTTGAAAGATCTACTCTGGCAGATCGAGCCAACTCGTTTAACCCACCGACTCGTCCCGGCCAAAACATGGCTCTACTCCGCCAAGGATGACCAAGTCGTTCCGCTGAAGAACGCCGAGCTACTAGCCAAGTCAGCGAGTCTTGATCCTGAACACCACTTGTTGTTCGCGGCGAACCACTATACCGGCATCATCTTTTTTCCAGCCGTGTTGGAGCATATCGTTCAGCGGGTCGATCCGTAGAGGTTTGGGCGATCGGCAGCGATGGACTTACCGGTCGTAGGACGGACGCCCTCGTCCGTCATCTGGTTGGACGGACGAGGGCGTCCATGCTACTGGTAAATTCATTCCCGCCGCTCGCCTTGCTGGAGCCGACTCGAACGGGGTTCGTTAGATGCTCGAAATCGGATGCTGCACGTAGACTGCCGCATCAAGACACTTCTCACGGAGCAAGCCAATGAATCGTCTTTCGATGAACCTCCAACGGCCGTTCGCGATTTCGACGCGACGGCCGCATTTCGCGGAAGCCCAACCCCCGCTGGTCGCAGAACACAACTACGGCTCTTCGGCAAGCAGTGAATTAGAATGCGAAGAGGGCTGCTTTTTCCAGTGTTTCGGCACGAGACTCTTCAGAGGTCCCATTGGCACGCGATGTGCAACTTTATTACATCGGAACGAGCAAGAGAAAAGGCGACTGGTTGGAGACTCCTCCCCTTCCAGAGGCAGGAGTCACTCGTTCTCCGATGATGGGTTATATGTCGGCAAGGCACTTTATTCAGACTGACTCTTTCGTACAACCGTTCGAGTGACTGGACATGGGAACGCTTGGCTCGCCGCGGCCAAGCGTTCCTTTTTTGCTGCCGCACATTCCCGTCGATTCTACAGTTCCTCGGCAGATCCTTGCCGAACGAACGCCGATTCTTTACTGTAAGCGGTGCATCGACACTCGTCCCCCAACTTGAGTAAACACCATGGTGGAGGTCTCCTTCTCGGCCGATTCGGTGACAGAGAGCTTCGTCGCCGAAGCGTTCCTCGTGGCGCGCGAGGCGGGTGTGTGGCGAGATATCTTTCGATTGCCTTCCGGAGCGGTGACGACGGTCGGACGCGATCCGACGAACCGCATCATCCTGCGCGACGAGAAGTGCAGTTGCCAGCACTGCGACATCTATCAGGAAGGCGGTCGGTGGCAGATTCGTGATTTGAGCAGTCGCAACGGTACTCGCGTGAACGGTGAACGGATTACCGATACCGTCCCAATCAAAGAGGGCGATGCAGTTCGCATCGGCAACGTTGAATTGCTGTTCACGCGGGACATTTCTCAGCCACTCGACGAAGCTGGCCGCCAAACGCATTCCGACACGGATGACTTTGAGATCGACGAGGATTCGGCGGGGCCGCGGATTTTGGAGAGGAAGTCTCATAGTGGTTAGCTGACTGAGAGCAGTTTGTCGGACGGTGCAGCGGAAGGTGACTTGCGCGGAACCTTCGCGAAGTTATACCGATTGGTCGTCCAGATGGTGGGTTCCACCTCAGTCCGCGCGCTGTCGGAAACCGTCCTCGATGCGTTGTTGGAGTCGGTCAATGGCGACATCGGCGCCGTTTTGTTGTTTCCTCACGATGCCGAGGATCGCACCGCACCCGGCGATTTGCGGATCATTTCGTATCGTGCGCCCGACGACATGTCTTATCAGAAGGTGTCGAGGAAGTTGTCGCGGCTCGCGCTTTCGGAAAGTGAGGCGATTCTGGGCCTGGACATCAGCCAACCTTCCGGCGAAAGCGAGTTTCAGACGCTGAGCGACATGCACGCGCAAAGCGTGATCTGCGCTCCGGTTCGCTACGGAGACATGATTCTCGGGTTTACTGCATCTGTACTCGATGGATTCGTCGAAGACTCTGGATGTGGACGCGCTGGAGTACACGCTGGCCGTTGCCGATCAATTCGCCATCACATTGGATGCACTTAGCCAAAAGGATCTTCTTACGGGCGAATTGGCGCGAGCTACGGATCAGAATCGCTCCCTCAAACGGCTGCTGGAAATCGAGAGCGATCTGATCGGCGATAGCCCGGCCATGCAAACGCTTCGCGACACGATTGGGCGTGTCGCCTCTTCCGATGCGACGGCGTTAGTACGCGGTAAAAGTGGCGTTGGCAAAGAGTTGGTTGCCGCGGCGATCCACTTCAACAGCAACCGTCGCGATGGCCCCTTCGTTTGTCTGAACTGTGCGGCCCTCACGGAGAGTTTGCTGGAAAGCGAACTGTTCGGTCACGAACGCGGTTCGTTCACGGGCGCGACAGGCAAGAAGATTGGCAAGTTCGAACAGGCCGACGGCGGGACATTGTTCTTGGATGAGGTTGGTGAGATGCCGCGATCCATTCAAGCGAAGTTCTTGCGCGTGCTGGAAGGACACCCATTCGAACGGGTCGGTGGCAACGTCGATATCAAAGTCGATGTGCGCGTTGTGGCGGCGACGAATCGTGATCTCGAAGGCGCTGTCGAAGAGAGTACGTTTCGCAAAGATCTCTTCTTTCGGCTGCAAATCCTCGAACTGCAAGTGCCGGCATTGCGCGAACACGCCGCTGATATCCCCGCTTTGGCGAGCTACTTTCTCGTGCGATGCTGCCAGCGAATCGGACACCCGCAGCTTAAACTCTCCGGCGAGGCGTTGAATCGATTGGCGAACCACGACTGGCCGGGGAACGTCCGTGAGCTGCGAAATGTGATCGAGCGAGCAGTCGTGCTTTCCGATGGACCGCGGATCCTGGAGCAAGACATCCGTCTGATATCGACATCCGAACCGAAGGCCTGGCTCGCGGAAGACCCCATGCTGAGCTACCAAGCGGTTCCGATCGAGGATCTCGAACGCGACCACATAGCGAAGACGCTGAATTGGACGAACTGGAACAAACGCGAAGCGTCGCGAGTGCTCGGCATCAATCGTTCGACCCTGGATCGGAAACTGGAGCGATACGGAATCCACCCGCCGCAGTCGGAATCGTAGTTCCCAACGCCGCGCCGGCTGCCTCTTGCTCGGCGAGCCACTTCTCTAGTCGCACATGCTGCGATTGGGACATGGAGGCCAAGAGACACTTGGTGTTTGGATCAACTGTCAGCAGGTTATCACCTCCGAAGTCGCGGAAGTCGCCATTGCCGATCGCTTTGTGGATGGCATCGATCACATCCTCTCCGCTGTTCTTGTCGAGTAACGTGCCGATGCGATAGAACTCAACTTCCAGGCGTGCATCGAACGCCTCCTGCGTCGTGATCTGTAACACCGACTCGCTGACAACACGATAGGTCAGGTCCATGGGTTTGAGCAGTTTGGCGAGCGCGTCGCCGAGCGGTTCGCCGGCTGTAGCAAAAGCGACCTCGGCGTCCGGATTCCAGTCCGCTTCAGCTAGTGTTCGCCAATCGATAAGGATGTGAAGGCGAGCCGCCTCCGAGATCCGATCGACGATTCGTTGGAAAGACGCCGGCCGGATGTACGTCAAGGAGATCGGTTGTGCAAGCTTTGACTTCGCTCGAGCCGTCCGAGTATCAAGGCGAAAAGTGGACGGAGCATATTGTCCTCCAATCGGTAGCCCACTCGCGACGCGCATCTTCTGACAGAACGCAAGCACCTCGAAGAGTACAGGCTCCTCTTGTTCCATCACCAACGTAGCCCCCTCGTAGCTGAGCGAGCCGTTTCCGCCGCGCCGTGTCCAACTGTCTGGCTCGACCAGATCCATGATCATCTCGCCCAGCCGTTGCAACTCCTGCGTGTCGTCTCCCACAAGATCGTGAACTTTGAAGGTCACCGTTCGCAAGCCGGTCTCGTTCTTGGGACGACGCGTTACAAATAGCTGGGCGCTTTCGATGCGATAGTACAAACCCAACGGCGTAAGAGCCTCCGTCAAGACCTCGGCCACGGTCAAGTTGGACGCTTCGACGGTGATGCGCGTGACTGGCGTGAGTTTCGACCAGATCAAGCTCTCCGGATCGAGGGTGACCGGGATCGTGCTGTAGTCAGAGATGAATCGCAAGCACTTTGTCAGCGGGATCTCTTTGAATTCGATTGCCAAAATCGGATCTCGCAATCTGGCATCGACATCGACGACGCGAGCACCTGGCCTGGACAACGCTTCCGCTTCATCGGAGGCATCGCCATCAGGCGTGACCTCCGGATCGAGCTCTGCCGCTTCCATTTCGCTGGACGCTGCGGCCAGTGGATCCAGCAGAGCACCGAAGTCACGAAGTGTGTCGGCAACCAAACCCGTTGCACCGGACGCGGAGTTGGTCGCGTCATCGGGGATGGGCGTCAGGCCGGGCGGAGTTTCGATCGGCTCTTCGGTTGGTGTCGGCTCGGGTGTCCCTACCTCCTCGACCGTGTTGCCCGTTTGCTCTGTATCGTTTTCGGTTGGTTCGTCTGGTAGATCCGGACCCGCGGGGGCTGGTTCCGAGCCAACACGAGATTCGAGTGGTGATCCGTTCGAAGTGGGCTCGTCTGGAGTAGCTGCGGATTCCACCGTCGATGCAGGCTCGCTTGTTACTTCATTTGGTTGGTCGGATGTGCGGTCTGCGCCTGTTGGTTCAACCAACTCCGGACCAACTTGTGCGATCACAGGCGATGGTGGTTGGACTGGCGGATCAGAATCGCCACGACCGTTGAACAGGAAGAAAGTGGTGAGGGCCAAGGCGATGCCAACGATCACTACGATTCCAGTTAACGCTCTGTTCTTCCACGCGGCAGCCGTTGGTGACGTCCAATCAGCATTCGGCAAGAGCGGCCGCTCGGGAAGCGAATCGGCCTCGTAGTCCGCTGGCGACTCGTCCTCGATCCGGTCTGAGTCATCTTCATCGGGCGAGAAGGCTCGCGGCGGCGGCTCGGATGGTTCGGCACCTTGCACCGAGATGTCTTCGACGGTGTCAGCAAACTCCGATGGATCTTGAGCCGGTGGCTCGTGTGTTGGAGTGGGCTGGTCGAATAGGCTCGCCGTATCGGCAAAGTCAGAAGCGGGTTCGACCGCCGACGGAGCCTGTTCGGTGACGGGCGCAGCGGGCTCGGTCTCCGTCGGTTCCGGAGAGGGCGGCTCGACGAGCACCATGCTGCCACACTTCGGGCAAGTCAAGATCTGTCCGATCACAGACTCGTCGCGCACCCTTAGACGAGCTTGACAAGTCGTGCAGGCAATTGAGAACGGTTCCACTTGAACTCCGCTTCTGGCTCGCCACCTGGTCCCTCTATTCTATGCAATCGGCTACTTCGGACGGAAGACTTCAGGCAGCGTATATTTCCCTTCGGCGGACGTGCGGGTCGTGATCAAGATAATCTTGTTAGAAGGGTTGGCTGGGTCGGGAGCCACGACCCAAATCAGCTTTTGGTCGGTTTCCGAGGGATCTTTGACCGTTGTGATGGGATTCGCTTTCCGCACCATCGACGTCAGGACGTCGCCCAGTTTGGCATTCTGCATGTCAAACTCGTTGATTCGCTGGTTCTTCGTAATTCCTTCGAGTTGCAAGTGAGTGCCCATGATCGTCACTTTGAACTCGAAGGGGAGGCTCTTGAACGTGTCCGCGACCGTTGCTTCCAGCTCCTGCATGGCCAGGACCATGTCATTGCTACCGAAAGCCAAACTGATGGGGCGATCGACTAATTCTTCGATTGTCTTGGGGCCAGCCGGGGCGGGCGCAGCGACGGCTATCGATCCACCGCCCGGATTCAGAGCGATCAGCATCTCGCCGGCAACCGCCAGATTGGAAGCGGCAACGCCCGGAAGCGCGCTGTTGATCACAGCATGATCCAGATCGACGCCGCTGCGAGTCTGTGCCGACCACTCGTAGATCATGTCCCGAAGTCGCCCTTTAATCTTCGCCCAATAAGCCGGCGGGTTGACGGTGACCAAGTAATCTTCAATCGCTTGCGGGATGCTATCGACTCGCGTCCGCAAGTCTACCGCCAGCGTTTGCGAGTCGGTGGTGATGTCGTTCAGCGCACGGAACTCAAAGTAAAACGGCTCGCCAAAGTGCAGGCTGACCAGGCCCGCCTTCACGCCATTGCCGAAGAACCAATCGAGCTGTTCGCCTGCTCGCGCTCGTTGCCCGGCAAACAACAAGCTGCCGTCGGTGTGAAAGAAATTGCGGTCGAAAACGATGCTAACGTGCCGTTCGTCATCGGAAGCGTTGAGCAACCGCCCAAGATCTCGACTCGGCGGCGGAGTCTGTCCTTCGACCAGCGCGCGGATCTCAGGTTCGAGCGGCCCCATCACGAAAACTTGATCGCCGCCGTCAGTCGGAATGTAATACGCTGTATTGCCCTTCTGATAGACCGATGAAAGTCCTTCGACCGGCGACGGATTCCCCCACTTGGACAACATTGCATCGCGCCCGGCGGGGCTGGTGAGTTGCACGATAGAGCAGGCTTTGGGGAACTGTCCGTCGTTCGGATGAAGGGTTAGGATCAACCGATCAATATCATTCAGCGTAACGCCAGCCGCAGCTTCCCATGCCGCTCGAGCCGTCGTGAAATCCGGACCGAGTGCGGTTAAGACCCGTTCGCCCTCCTGTTCCATAAGCATTTTCGCCGGCCGCAGAATCATTATGATGCGAGCCCCGCTCGGCAGGTATTGCGGCTTGATCGGCTGACCTGTCGTTGGTGACGCCCACAGGAGCGTCCCATCATCGTCAACCACCATCGGTCCCCCGGACTCGCCATCCTCGGCCGGCTGCTCGACGACATCTGGCGTCGTATCTGTCACGGTTTGATCCGTCGCGTCGGCCACAACAGGCTTTTCTTCGGCTGCGCCACCGCCTCCCATGTTCGATAACACGATAGCACCGATGATCAGCAGGATCGCCGCGACTCCGACGGCCGAAGCGAACATGATGATGTTGTTTTTCTGACGAGCCTTCGCGCGGGCTTGTTGTGCGGCGGTGAAACTAGTGCCGCCAAACTTTCGCTTCTTGCTAGTAACGACAGGACCTTGCGCCTTCACAACAGGAGCTGCGGGAGCTGCCGGTCTCGCTTGGACGACAGGTTGGGCGACTGCGACGGGTGCCGCAGCCACGGCAGCCGTTGCTTGCTGCTGTGCTAACGCAGTTTCAAACGCTTGCTGGGTCGCGGGCGGTGCGGTCGGTTGATAGTTCGCTTGGGCGGCTCCCACAAGCTGCCCGAGTGTTTGCGCGACATCAGCCGCTTGCTGATAACGCACTTGCGGATTCTTCGCCATCATATAGGCGACGGCCTGGGCAACGGCTTGAGGAGCGCCAACAGCGTCCAACGGCTGGATCGCTTCAGCGCCATGCCGCTGCATTTTCTCTTCGAGCGTTCCTCCCGCGAAGGGCGGCCGGCCGGCGATCAACTCGTACAGCGAGCATCCCACGGCATAGATGTCGGTCAACTGGTCGGGAGCCTTACCGGCGTGCAAAAACTCCGGCGCGAGATACTCTGCTCGGGCAAGTAGCTCGCCGTTCGAGTCGGCCTGGGTGAAGTTCGGTGCGGCTGCGGGAACATCAGGCTCGGCCAAGACCTTCACGTTGCCGTTGGACTCCAGCCAAAAGTTGTGCGGACGCGGATCGGAGTGTGGGCGGCCGGCTTGATGCAAATGACTAAGCCCGTTCACGGCGAGTTGAGCCACGCGACAAGCCTCGTCGGCGGGCAACGCACCGGATTGGAGCCGCTCGGCTAGTGTTTGACCTCGTAGATCCTCCATGACCAGAAACTTGTACGATCCGAGATTGACCGGCTCGTAGCAGTGCACAAGATTGGGATGCGCAGTGAGAGGCGCACAAGCGACGATGTGTTGCCAAAGGGCAGCGTCTTGCGAAGCTGCCCCTTTAAGGAACTTCAGCGTGACGGGGTAGTTCGTAGCAATGTGAACGGCTCGGAACCAGCCGCCTAACCGTCCGGCGTCGATCCGGTCGTAGACCTTGTAGTTGCCATAAGAGAAGGGGCCCGGCCGGCCCGCCAGTAGCACCTTCGCTTGATAGCGACTGATGACATTCTGTGCGATCAGCCACTTGGCCAGCGTCTGAACCTCGGTCGAAGCGCCTTGCGACGTGCCGAAACTCGTGGCCAGTTGTTGACATTGTGCTTGCGTAAGGAGTTGACTTTCCAATGCCAACCGCCAGAAATCTGGAATGGAGACCGACATGCTTCGGATCACTCGCGAATCTGTTCCGGATGTATTCTGGGCACGCGGCATCTCCCTGGCCAACCGAGAATGCCGCGACACGACCTGTCAATCTACTAATCTAACGCGCGCATGGCATTCCATGCAAAGGATCGTTCATGGGAGCGCGATACGTGCAGGCACACGACCCCAGGTAGCCCAACGAAACCGCTGATGGGAAGCAGCGGGATGCCTTGTTAGCGTTCTATTAGCGTCTTGTTAGCGGTTTCCTCTTCTCCAGTGAACAAGCGGCCAATTCTTGCTGCCGTCACTCACTGGGCGCCCGGGTGCAGTCTTCAAACCCAGCACTCTTGTGCGCGCCGTCACAGAAGGGCTTATTGGCGGAAGCTCCGCAGCGGCAGAGGGCGAAGTCGGGCTTGTCGGCGGCCAGAGGTAAGGCGTTCCCTTCGGCATCGAGCAGTTGGAAGCTGCCTTCCACCAGGAGAGGGCCGTTATCGCGGATGTTGATTTTGACGTCGGACATAGAAGATTCCTTTTGTGAAAATGTGAGCCAAGTTTAGCGGACACCGCGGACGGTGTCGTTGATCGACATCGGCGATGATGCCCTTCAGATCGCTGACCGCGTCCACCAGTTAAGCTGTCGATTTTGCCTTCTAGGTTGTCGAATGATGCGGTTGCCGTGAGAACCCTCAGCAGGTAAGTCAAACAGGCAGGCGTCCCTTCGCAAGCGGCTGACGACCACGATTCCCAATTCCAAGAGTGTCCAGCAATGCAAGTCCCCGTAACGCAAGTCCCGCCCGGCGGTCGGGGATCTACAGACGAAACCCGCACAAACAACAACAACCGGGCAAAGATGATGCCTTCCGGCATCGGTTGTTGGAATCACCCGACAAGTTGCAACCGCGACTTGTTCAAGATCTCACGCAATAAGACACCATGGTGAGACGTGTTTTGCCTCGATCTTTGGGGGCGAGTCCGGTCAGCAGACGAGCCGTACAGCAGCATTTCACTCTTCGGCGTAGCACACCACGCTGCCATCGGTCGTGGACATATAAAGCTTGCCATTCGCCACCGCCATGCCATCCCAAGCCGGTAATGACGCAAGTTCATATTCGGCGATGATCGTGCCATTCTTCGCGGAAACTGCTCGCATCAGACCTCCCTGTTTCCCGAGCAGGGCCTCGTTTTGATCGTGCAACTTCTTAGCAACGACTGGATCGCGGCTCATGATCCGTTCGAATGTCCGCTCTTCGTCGATGACATCCGGTGGTCCCGCGATGAACAGTGTGTCGTCGGCCTTAACCATCGCCCGCACCATGAGCGGAACGTCCTGAGTCCAGTGATGCTCCAGGAACGACCCGGCCGCGCGTGATTGGCGGAACGCGAACTGCATCCCGCGCCCGAACTTACCCTTGGCGGATTGGGCGCGAGAGATTTCTCCGTCATGGCCGTTGCCAGACACATCCTCCGCCGTTCCACCTTCAAACGTACAGGCCAAGACAAGCCGCTCGTCGGTCGTTGGAGTGCGTTCGCGACTCGACGCGTGCGCGGCAATCTCGTCGGCGTTCAGAGCCGCGTGGTAGACGCGAACCTCATCGATCATGCCAGTGAATCCTAATGGACTTTGATAATCGCCAACGGCACTTTGGTCATCGGCCCCGACCTCGAGCCCTTGGGCTGGATCAGTCGGGACGAGACCTGCCGCCTCGGCTTCGGCAGCGAGCTTGCCGTTGACGTACAACTGCATGCTCTTGTCCGCGTTTAAGACCCCAACGATGTGAGCCCAACGGCCGATCGTCTCCACCTTGGCAACAGCGCTGGTCAGCTTGTCGCGCGACCGAACAAAGAACCGCGGCTTGCCTCCCCTTAATGCCAACGCATACCCTGCCGCCGGTCCACCCCGTGCTACGATCACTCCGTCCGGCCGATCCGCCAGTATCCACGCTTCGACGGTGATCGGTTTATTGGCCGGATTCAATCCTTTCGGCTTCCCGAAGCGAACCATCGTAGCAGTGTCTCCGGCCTTCTGACGTTTACCATCCTCTGGTGCAGTTTCGCGAGCGGCCGATGGCGGCTCCTTGGAAGACGAAAACAACTGATGCTCAATGGTGGTTGTCCACTTCAGATACTGCGACTTCCTGCCATAACCGTAGACGTTCTCGTCGTCGAAGACGAGCAACCGACCAGACGGAGTGTACTTGCCTGCCTGGAAATAGCCTGCGTGTCCGCCGGCGAAGCTCCGTCCATACACCCAGTAGGAACGATGGAACCACGTATCATCAAGGAAACCCATCGGAGCGAAGAGGTGTTGTGTCGGCCCGCGCTGCACGGACCCCTGCGTGGCGAAATCGCCGGAATGCGGCCCGAGATTCAGGCGGTTGCCTTCCAAGTCGAACTGCTGCGAGCGGAGATAAACGTAAACGCTGTCACTCGACAGAATGTCCGGCAGCGCGACAGGCATCTGTAAGATCTTGATGTGATTTTGCAAAGGCTCGCCGGTGTTCGGGTCACGATCGTTCATCACACCTTCGGAGATCGTGCGTCCCGTGAGTGCATGAACGCGGAAGAACCGCATGCCGCTATCTAGGAAATTCGATCGACCCGCGACGAAGTACACGACATCGTTCTCGACAAGGACGCTGCCATGAACCGGCCAGACCGACTCCAGTTGTTCGAACGCCAGAAGACGCTCGTCGCGCGGAGCCGCGCGGAATCGCCACGCCAAGACACCATCGGAAGCTCGCAGGCAGTAGAGCCAGCCATCGGCGGAGCCGAAAATCACGCGGCCTTCGTAGAGCGTGGGCGGCGAGTCAACACGCCCGCCAGTCGTGTAGCTCCACAGTTTCTCACCGGAATCGGCAGCGAGTGCGTGAACCGTGTGCCGATCCACCTCGGCAACGAAGAGCCTTCCATCTGCAACGACGACGCTGCTCAGTTTGCCGTCGAACTTCGTTTGCCATGCTTCTGTGATCTTGGTCGAGACGGTGCTTTTCACGAAACCACTGCGCGCGGCATCGCGACGATAAGTTGGCCAATCTGTGGCTGATGCCTCTTTGCCATCGATCTCACCGAAGGCCGGCCCTTGCTCCAATCGCCCTTCTTCGACTACTTCTGCCGGGAGCTTGCGGTTTGGATTCGATGGTGCAAGCGCGTTGAGTCCGAAGAGTTTGGCTTCCGGATAGCAGGCACAGTTGTGAGGCGGCGCGTACACCAACCCGTTGCAAGGCATGATTCCGTACAAGCAACCACCGCGCACCCAATGATGAATGTCCCAGTCCTGCTTCTCGTGATCGACGAACTCGATTCCAGTGCGTGATGGCAAAAGAAACTTGTCCGTGGCTTTGGCGATGTAACAACGATGATGGAACCAATACGTTTCAACGTTCGGTGGGAATTCATTCTTGACTTCACCGGTCATCAGATCACGACCCGTCCAAACGCCGGAGTCGCGACCGCTGGTTGTCGGTGCGGACCAAACGAGACCACTCGCCACGAGCAAGTCTTCAGGCGACTGGTAGCCGCCGCGAGCGTGCGGCGCGCTCCACATCTCTTTTCCGGTGGCAGCGTCTAGAGCCGTCATGCTGCGATCGCCACCAGCAAACAACACGACGTTTTCGTGAACCACCAGCTTCGGCCCAAAGTTCATGGTGACATCTTGCTTGCGACCCGCCGGATTGGAAATCCAGAGCTGTTCGCCGGTTTCCCGGTGCAGGCAGACAACCTTCTGGTCATCGTGGAAGTAAACACGATCTCCGGCGGAAGCAAGCGTCAGCGGTGCGACCAGGCTTTCGTTACGCCAAAGGACCTCGCCGGTGCTCGCATCGACGCCGACGACTTCGCGTTTCTGCCGGTTCCAGTGAAACTCCTTCTGTTCGCGGACTCGACGTTGATCGCCGGTATTGAACGCCGGGACGTAGTCACTTGTTGCGGAGTCGCCTTTGTTGACGAGTGTTAACAGCGTTCCCTCGCTGACGATGAACTCTTCCGTCGGCTTGCTGCCTTCCACAGTGCGAATCACGTCTCCGGTTGCCGCGTCGAGGATCGTGACGGGTTCACGCAGGCCGAGAGTTACATAGAGGCGGTCACCATCGGCGACCAAGCGTCTGGCGAGTTGCGTCGGTCCGCTCTTGAGCGGCCAAAGGTGGTTGTGCCAGGTGCCGATCGGTTGCTTCCAAAGAATCGAGCCATTGAAGGCGTCACGAGCAACGAGAGTCCACTTCGGCGGCATCTGGATCGATATCCGCGAGCCTTCGTCCATGATGTAGAAGATGCGACCACCCGCGGAAACTAACGCGCTCATACTGGCCATCCGATCGTGATGTCGTGACCAACGCGGGCTGCCAATCCACTGCAGGTGCCTCGGCGGACCGACGACGTCGTCATGGGCAACCGCATTGCCGCCGGCGTCGTGCAAGAAGTGCGTCCATTCGTCAATGTCGTCCGGACGCGGCTTCATTGTCTTGCCCCACGATCCACCTTGCTTGATATAAGCGACGCCGTTAGGAACCAAAACGCGAAGGACTTCTTCCATGGCAACGTCGCCAAGTTGTTCGGCCACGAGCAAATTCACCATATTGTCGATATACGGCAGGCGGCTGCCTTGTAAACGATCTACCGAAATCGGACCGTATCCGCCCGTCTTGGCAATGGTGGCGCGGGCGATCTCAACTTCGTTGGCATCGCGGGCGAGTCCATGAACTTGAAACCGTTCATTCTGTCTGAGGGAAACTGTTAGCTCGCCACTGCCACAACCGAGGTGAACGATGATCCCACCTTTCACACCAGTCGCCTCTAAGATCTCGGCTGCCAGATCTCCAGGTGTCTCAGTAGCCGTCGCCGGCGATCTGCACAGTGCAACGACGGTAATCGCCGTTAGGAAAGGACGCAGAAAATGAAGTGTAGACGACATGATTGTCCTCGTGTGGTTGGATCATCACCGAAGCTCAATCCGCATATTATCGTTGGTGATGGGTGGACCACAACCACTTAGTGGTACCGTCCTTCGCGCTTCTGCAGAAATCGCGAGAATGATCTGCATTGGATTCTCTAGGCAGCCACGAGCCCGATATGACTGAACTTGCTACCGCGAAACAAGCAGCCGAAGCAGCAGCGACTCTTCTCAGAAAGTACTTTACTGAGGGCGTTCAGTTTCGGCAGAAGGACGGGGAGGCGGAGTACAACCTTGTATCCCAGGCGGACGTCGAAGCGGAGCAGGCGATTGCCGAGATTATCCAAGAGACGTTTCCAACGCATGAGATCCTTGGCGAGGAAACGAACGATGGCAGTATCGACGCGGAACACCTTTGGATCGTTGATCCGCTTGATGGCACCACCAACTTCGCACACCGCATTCCACACTTTGCCGTCTCTATTGCGTACTATCGAGCTGGGGAAGCTCAATGCGGTGTGATTTGCAACCCGATTCGAAACGACTGGTACGTCGCGGAACACCGGAAAGGGGCGTCGCACAACGGACGACCGGTTCAGGTCGCAACGGCGACGCAGCTCAGTGAGGTGCTGGTCGGTGTTGGGTTTTACTACGACCGTGGAACGATGATGGAAGCGACTCTGGCTGCTGTCGGCGACCTGTTCCGGGAACAGATTCACGGCATCCGTCGCTTCGGAACCGCCTCGTTAGATCTCGCCCAAGTTGGATGCGGGTTGTTCGGTGCCTTCTTCGAGTATGAACTCTCCCCATGGGATTACGCCGCCGGCCGGCTGTTCGTTGCAGAAGCGGCTGGAAAGCTGACGACTTGCCGAGGTGAGCCCCTGCCTCTGTCAAAGACCAGCCTCCTGGCTTCGAATGGCTTGCTGCACCCGAAGATGCTCGCCATCGTCAAGTCGCATCACACCTAGCAGTTCATGAGGAGCTAAGAAACGAGGCGTAGATTAAACCGGCATTTCGGCTAGTATTCCGTCGCAGCTCAGTTTTTGGGTAGCGAAGCTCGCCAAGAGCTTCGGCTCTTCCCGGTATTGGCCGAAAGTCTTGGCGACTTTCGCTACGGCCTACCCGAAAGCTAAGTCGAGATGAAGTACTAGCACCAAACGGAATTCGGCTGAATTTATATAAACTTTGAAATCGAACGCTTTCGTCCCCTCCGAGCTTGCTCGGTGGAACCGGTGATTTTGCACTATATGTGGCGTACGACGCCACCCTCCTGCTTTCCTCTCCCCGACCACCGCCGCTTCGCGGCGGTGGTCGGGGAGAGGAAAGGGTGTGTCATTGGGGAGGTCACTTAGTGCAAAACCATGCGTTCCAGCGAGCAAGCTCGGCGGGGACGAATTCGTAGAAAGCGTAAAACTTCAATGTGAACGCACCCTTGGTCAAATTCCGTTTGGTGCTAGTGTGAAACCACGGCGCGGAACGGACGTCACGTACGCGACACGGTACTATATATGCAGTGTACGTATCTGTTTTATCCCAAACCTAAGGAAGCGTGACAGGCTACGACTCGCCAATACTCGACGTGGACATATTGGGAGGCCTGTTTTAGAATAGGAAACTGCTTTTGTGGTCAGTAGATACGTCACGCTGCTGGACTCCCACCCAACTCATCTTGATCGTTTGATGGTCCAGACTCCCGCCCTGTCCCTCTCGACTTACACGGAAGAAGCACGTGCCGAGATTGATGCTGCGCTGGAGCGATACACGGCGTTCGAGACAGAGTGCCCGGACGTGCTACGGGAGGCTATTCGGCACAGCCTGCTTGCCCCCTGTAAACGCCTTCGCCCCCTATTGGTGTTAATGGCGGCCGAAGCTTGCGGTTGCGACCGAGGAGCGGCAATTCCCGCCGCGTGTGCCGTTGAGATGATTCACACGTACTCTTTAATTCACGACGACCTCCCCGCGATGGACGACGACGACCTTCGTCGCGGCAGGCCGACCTGTCACGCCAAATACGGCGAGGCAACGGCGATCCTGGCGGGAGACGCCTTGCTGACCGAGGCGTTTCGGGTTTTGGCGAACGACATCGCTCCAGCTCATGTTGCGGCTCGCTGCTGCGTCGAGTTGGCGGAGGCAGCGGGAGCATCGGGCATGGTCGGAGGCCAGGCCGCTGATCTAGCGGCTGAGTTTCAGGGCGGCGATGTGCAAGATCTGGAAGCCATCCACCGCCGCAAGACGGGAGCGATGTTCCGAGTTTCACTGCGACTTGGGGCGCTAGTTGCGAAAGCGGCGGACGAACAACTCGTGGCGCTGGATACGTACGGAAGGAAGCTCGGTCTCGCATTTCAAATCACCGACGACCTGCTGGATGTCCGGGGGGACGAACACGCGATGGGAAAACGGATCGGGAAGGATGCGGATCACGGGAAGTTGACGTTCCCGTCGTTGCTTGGAATCGAGGAAAGCCAGCAACGCGCCGCCTCGTTGATCGAGGAAGCATGCTCCGCTCTGACAGTATTCGAATCAAGTGCGAGCCAACTGGAGGCGCTCGCATGTCACATCGTTGAAAGGAATCGCTAAACGATGCACGAACTGCTATCGAAACTCGAATCCGCGATTGACTTGCAAGACATGTCGGGCAAGCAACTCGACCAATTGGCCGGCGAGATCCGCGAAGTCTTGTGTAATCTGATGAGCGATCGCACGGCGCACTTCGCCTCGAACTTGGGTGTTGTCGAGCTGTGTCTTGCCATGCACAGCGTGTTTGACTTCCGCCGTGATCGCCTGATCTGGGACACGGGACATCAGATCTATCCCCACAAGCTTGTGACGGGCCGTTATCACGAGTTCAAGACGATCCGCACCAAAGGCGGATTGATGGGCTATCCCAACCCCCATGAAAGCGAATACGACTTGTTCATGACGGGACACGCCGGTAGTAGTGTCTCGACAATGCTTGGCCTTCGCAGCGGTGATGACCTGCTGGATGAAGGTGAACGACGCGCGGTCGCGGTGATCGGCGATGGTGCTTTCCCGTCCGGCATTGTTCATGAGGCGTTAAATAACGCCGGTGGCTTAAAGAAGAATCTGCTGGTCATTCTAAACGACAACAAGATGTCGATCTGTCCGCGTGTCGGAGGCATGGCCAGTTACCTCGATCGGCTGCGGACGAATTCGTTCTATACCGGACTGAAAGCCGAGGTCGTCAAGGCACTCAACAAGGTTCCTGTCTTTGGTGACCCAACGGAACGCTTTCTGGCTCAGCTCAAGGAAGGCTTGAAGGCCGGGTTATGCGGCGGCATGTTGTTCGAGGAACTCGGTGTCCGCTACCTTGGTCCGATCGATGGCCACAACATCAGCGTATTGCGTAAGTACCTGAAGATGATGAAGTCGCAGGAAGGTCCCATCTTGCTGCACGTGGTTACCGAGAAAGGCCACGGTTTCGAACCCGCTGCCGAAGATCCCGTCTTCTTTCACACGCCACCGGCGTTTAACCGTAGCGGCGAGAAGGCAGTGCCCAAAAGCAAGGGCAGTTCGAAGGCGTATACGAACTATGCCAGCAAAGCGATTCGCGACCAGATGCTGAAGGACCGTCGCGTGACCGTGATGACCGCTGCGATGTGTCAGGGAAACAAGCTGGAAGTGATTCGCGACGAGTTTCCCGATCGCTTCTTCGACACGGGCATCTGCGAGTCGCATGCGGTTGCGTTTGCGGCCGGACAAGCGAAAGCTGGTCTGCGGCCGATCGTCGATATCTATAGCACGTTCCTCCAACGCAGCTTCGATCAGATCTTCCAAGAAGTCACGCTGCAGAATCTGCCAGTGACCTTCATGTTAGATCGAGCTGGCTTAACCGGACCAGACGGTCCGACTCACCACGGCGTGTTCGATCTGGCGTATATGCGGATCTTCCCGAACATGGTCGTGATGGCACCGGGCGATGCCTTCGACATGCCCGCGATGCTGGAGTTCGCTCTGCAACACGACGGTCCGGCGTCGATGCGGTATCCAAAGACCAACGCCAAGCGAATCGAGACGTCCGAGAATGACGGCGATCGAAGTCCGGTCGAACTTGGCCGAGCCGAAGTCATTCGCTGGGAAACCGACGGAGCAATCCTCTGTTGCGGCACGCTGCTGGGTGAGTGCGTTCGGGCCGCTGAGCAATTGAGCGAACAAGGCTTGAACGTCGCCGTCGTGAATGCGAGGTTCGTCAAACCGCTCGATGCCGAAATGATCGCACGCCTGATCGGTGAATGTGGCTTCCTCGTGACCGTTGAGGAGGCTCAGCTCATGGGTGGATTTGGCGGTGCGGTCCTGGAAGCCGTCAACCAGTTGAATTTGGATGCTTCGCAAATCCGCTGCCTGGGCATCCCCGACCGTTTCACCGAGCATGGCGACCGCACGGAGTTGCTGGCTGATTTGGGACTCGATGCGGTAGGCATCGCGAGAGCTTGCGGCGAACTAGCAGGGATCGAAGACACATCGGGAATCATCGAAGCGGCCGAGGGCGAAGCGGTGGGCTAGCATGAGCGACCAGGAGCAACTCCAGACGCAAGCGGACTGGCTCGCCGAGAGCCGGCGTCCAAGAGTGCTCATCTTGGGGATCGGCGATCGTACCGAAGTGACGCAGGAAGCGAATCGCCTGCGAGCCGTCGTCGAGCAGCACGCGGACGTGGTCGGTTTCCATCTGGGCTTCACGCAAGATCTCTCCGAGTTCAACGCTGATCTGGCGGTTGTTCTCGGCGGTGATGGATCGATCCTTCGTGCTGCAAAGCAGATGGGGGCAAAGCAAGTTCCGGCGATTGGTGTGAATTTGGGGAAACTTGGCTTCCTTGCCGATCTGTTGCCGAACGACTTCGTTGATTGCTTTGCTGGCATCTGTGCTGGCCGCTTCCGCGTCGTCGATCATTTGATGCTGCGTTGCCAGGTCTTGCGCGGTGGCGAGGTATTGCACGACGAGTTGGGATTGAACGAAACGGCGATCCTGGCCGGGCCTCCGTTCTCAATGCTGTATATTGATCTTTACGTTGACGCAGATTTGGCGACTACGTATAGTTGCGACGGCCTGATCATCAGTACGCCGGTTGGATCGACCGCTCACAACTTATCCGCGGGTGGTCCGATTCTTCGCAAGAGTGTTGAGGCATTCGTTATCTCGCCGTTGAGCCCACATACGTTGACCGTTCGGCCGGTGGTCGATTCAGCGGAACGAGTGTACGAGGTGGTGGTTTGGCAACCGAATGAAACAACTTCCGTTGTCGTGGATGGACGCACGATCTGTTGCTTGACGAGTGAAGACCGAGTGCGTGTTGAACGAGCCGCACAGACCTTTCAACTTGTCGAAGTTCAAGGTCGTAGCTACTACCGAACTCTACGCGAAAAGCTTGGCTGGGGCGGGAACATCAGCCACCGAGAAGGCCCAAGTGGCTCGCAAGACAACCAAGAGTAATTTCGTCGGTTCACTAGCACCAAACGGAATTCGGGTGGATTTGTATGAACTTTGAAATCGAACGCTTTCGTCCCCTCCGGGCTTGCTCGGAGGGGACGAAGTCGTAGAAAGTGTAAAACTTCAATGTGAACGCACCCTTGGTCAAATTCCGTTTGGTGCTAGTACCTCAGTTCATTCGCTTTCGTAGGTCGGAGTTGCACTCCGACCAGGAAAGAAAGACAGAGTACAACTCCGTCCTACTGACAAAATCAAATGAATCGAAGCACTAGCTAGAACGAAGTCTGACCATTCAACAGCCTTGTTAGCACGGATGCCGACAATGAACACAAGACGTATTCTGACTTTTGTCGCCGTTCTTCTGTTCGCCCTCGTTGCCACAGCAGAAGACTCTGCCAAAGAAACCCATCTTCTTCGGTACAAGTTCTCCGAAGGCGAGCAGGTTCGCTGGAAGGTTGTGCATGTCGGGACGACCGAGACCACCATTCAGGGCAATACGCAGACGTCCAAGTCTCACAGTGCATCGACCAAAGTTTGGAAAGTGTCGGAGGTCGATGAACAGGGCAACATGACGTTCGTCCACCTCGTCGATAGCGTCGATATGTGGCAGCAAGTCTCGGATCGACCTGAGATTCGCTACAACAGCGAGAAGACGAAGGAAGTTCCTACCGAATATGAACACGTTGCCAAGACGGTCGGTGTTCCGTTGGCAACAGTGAAGATCAGTGCGAAAGGCGACATCATCGACCGTGACACACCGACGCCAAGCGAGGACTTCGGCGTCGGTGGAATCGTCATGCTGCTGCCGGAGAAGCCGGTCAAGATCGGATCGACCTGGTATGAGCCATCCGAACTACGCAACCGACTGCCGGACGGCCGCGTGAAACGTGTGAAGATTCGTAAGCTTTACGAGCTCGTCAAAGTGAAGACTGGCGTTGCCACAATCTCGATTAAGACTGAAGTCCTCACGCCCTTCAACGACGCCCGCATTCAGTCGCAACTCGTGCAACAATTGACGGACGGAACGATCAAGTTCGACCTCGATGCCGGCCGCATCTTGTCCAAACAATTGGACTGGGACGAAACGGTGGTCGGCTTCAATGGCGCAGACAGCCTGATGAAGTATCTGGCTCGATTCACCGAAGAGTTGTTGCCTGCCGAAGCTCGAACGGCACAGCGTATCGAGAAAGCCGGAGCAGCGAAAACGGCGCGCGCATCACGTGATGGCAAGCCAGCTCTACGACGCGAGTGATTACTAGGCTTCGGTCAGACAGTCTCGAGTTGTGCGGACGATTCGGCCGTGCCAGCATCCTGATCCAATTCGGCCGGGCCAAGGGCACGATGTCGTCGGTCGTCGAGAAGAAGACGCGATTCCGGCCCGCCTCCTTGGCTGCGTACAACGCCCAATCCGCTGCTTGCAGTAGTGCTTCGGATTCTCCAAAATCTTCCGTCGCCGCAACACCGATACTAACTGTCAGCATTAGCCGCTCCTCAATCTCAACCCGCAGTCGTTCGGCAAACTCGGCTGCACCTCGACGTTCGGTCTCGGGCAATATCACCGTGAACTCCTCGTCACCATAGCGAGCGACTTGATCGGTCTCACGCGCAAGTTCGGCGAGCAAGCCGCCAAGCGACGTCAGTGCGTGGTCACCGTGCAAGTGGCCGCGCGTGTCGTTGATCTTCTTGAAGTGATCGATGTCGAGCAGCACTAAAGAGAACGATGTACCGTAGCGATGATAGAGTGCGATTTGAGATTCAAGAGAATCGTTGAACATGCGGCGGTTGCCAACACCGGTCAACGGATCGATCCGCGACTCCTGCAGATTCAACAGCATGTTGGACTGCTGCTTGAGCTGGTCGTAAGAACGAGCAACTTGATCCGCCAACGCCAGCGTTGGACGTAGAATTCGTTCAGTCTCGCCCGACAGGTCAGCCCAGTCTGGCTCGCGGCGGCCGGACGATGCGGAGTTCAACCGGTCTTTGAATTTAACGACGCTTCTCTGATGCGTTTGCATCGCCTGATTAAGCTGCTGTGCGATGCCTTCGAACTCATTCACGATCTCACGAGCGCGTTTGAGATCTTGTTCCGCCGCGTTATTAGCCTTTTGCCGGTGCTTTCGCAATTTACCAACGATGAAGCCGAAGCCAGGGCCAGCCCGGCCAAATCAAGACCATCCAACTCGAATAGCATCTTCGATCACCCCGTGTCGTTGCCGCCCAAGGGTTACCACCGTCACTGCCGGCCTGCCCCTTGCCTCTTGAGAGAATTCTCAAAAACGGAAACGCGTTCGTATCACCTACGGGAAGTATATGGTACGACCTGGGCGGATGAGTGATGATATGGCCCGAGTAGGTTCCCCTACCAATGCCAGCCGTTCCGGCTGCGTGACTTGTCACGTTTGCGACGGCTATGCACTGGACGTCTTTTGCAGGTCGGAGTACAACTCCGACCTGCAAAAGACGAACGGCGCGAGACGACTCATCTCCATGCTCCTTGTAGCTTACGGACCGGCGGCTTTTGCGTCGTGCAGCCTCGTTGCTTCTGGGTGCAGGGCCAAGCGTGCTGCTCGGCCTCCGTCGCCATTGGCAGGACGAGGAAACGCGTCCCAAGCAAGATCGCGATCGTGACGGCGCAAATCGCGACGATAGCACTGACGAACACGACCGCCCAAATCAAGAGATCGCCGCGGAAAGCGAAGCCTGATTGCGGCTGGACGGCGGCTGGTGCGTAGTGGACCACGGCGGGTGGAGACTGCGACGACTGCTCATAGACTGGAAGAACGTAAGAGACGGCAGGGAATTGCTCGCCCGCAAGCCGTCCCGCCGTTGCAACCATCTGAACAAACTCGCCGCGGTAGCCGTGTCGATCCTCGCCGCGCGTCGCGTTTGCGATTTCCAACACCGACGAATAGGTCGCATCCCCACGACTCTCTGAATCGCGGAGCAACATCCCAAACGCGGCAACAGCCGACGCGAACTGAAAGTCGTGAGTAGCCTGGCCGAACCGAACCGGCGAGTTCTTCACCGTCGCGACAATGAGTTTGCTCTTTGATTCGTTGGGTTCCTTGTAACGAAGTTTCACGGTCATCAATTCAGAAGAGCCGCCCGCTAGTGGAGTTCGCTTCTGGTACTTGAGCGGATCGACACCGTCGACTTGCTGGTCACTGGCCTCGCCAGCAGGCACGATTTCGTAGAGCGCGGTAACCGTGTGTCCCGCACCTATCTCGCCGGCGTCTTTCTTGTCGTCGTTAAACTCATGAGCTTCGAGATGCCGGTTCTCATAGCCAATCAAGCGGTAGGCGGCGACGTGAGCAGGATTGAATTCAACTTGGATCTTCACATCCTCGGCGATCGTGACCAAGGTGCTGTTAACTTGTTCGAGCAAGACCTTGCGTGCTTCGTGCTCGTTGTCGATAAACGCATAGTTGCCATCGGCTTTGTTCGATAGCTCTTCGAGCATCGCGTCGTTATGGTTGCCCATCCCAAAGCCTAACACGCTGAGATGAACTCCTCTCTTCGCTTGCTGTTCCGCGAGCCGCACCAACTTGCTGCCCGTCGCCCCGACATTGAAATCACCATCGGTACAAAGAATCACCCGGTTAACGCCACCGCGAACGAAGTTCTGTTCGGCGACATGGTACGCCAACTGGATGCCTTGCCCTCCATTCGTTGAACCGCCGGCGTGCAACTGATCGAGCACTTCGAGAATGCGATGCCGGTTATCACCCAGCGTCGTCGGCAAGACGAGGCCGGCGGCGCCTGCGTAAACGACAATCGCGATGCGATCGTTTTCGGTCAGTTGCGACGTCAACAGCCGCATTCCTTGCTTGACCAGAGGCAGCTTGTTGGCGTAGTCCATCGATCCGGAGACATCCAGCAAGAAGACCAGATTGCTGGCCGGTCGCTGCCGCTCGAGCTCTTTGCCCTTCAGTCCGATTCGTGCCAGGCGATGGCCCGGCTTCCAGGGAGCATCGGCAACTTCGACATGAACGGAGAATGGATGAGGGCCAACTGGTGCCGAGTAGCTGTAGTCGAAGTAATTGATCATCTCCTCGATGCGCACCGCGTCTTCAGGAGGTAGCTCGCCGTGTTGCATGAGGTGCATGCGTGCCTTCGAGTACGAAGCTGTGTCCACATCGATCGAGAATGTCGATAGCGGACTCTGCTGCACCGGCACGAAGGAGTTTTCAACGATCAACGCATGCTTGTCGCCTCCCATGCCCGGCCCGATACCGTCGTCGGGCGAAGGTGTCTCGGCTTCGGGAGCAATAGCAAACCTCATCACTTCATCTTGCTCTCGCTTCTGCAGTTGGACTTCGGACGTCGGTACCGAGCTAGCTCCACATCCAACAAGCGAAAAGCAATAAACAACCGTCAGCATCCAGACGTACGTTCTGCGCAGCATGGTTCGACTCCTTGGACTCAGCAGGAACGAGCAGCGTTCGTTCGGTTAGACGAGGGCCGATGTTGGCCGGTTTCTTGATAAGTCGTTCCGTCTGGCGACGGAATTATTCCCGGCTCGCGTGAGACTGCTCAGCAAGGCTATCACATGCCGCGAGGGCCACGATTGCACGTGTTGCCTACCAATCTAGCGTTGTCCACCGATCGGAGTCAGAACAACCCTTTTTGCGAGTCGGCGTCCGCATCATCGAGGTCGTGTGTTCGCCTGCGACCGCGTGCTTGCTGCTTTTCGTCGAGCGTCAGCGATTCCGTCTCGAATGGCTTCGTCGTCAGATCGCCATCGTCGTCGATAGAAGTTAGCAGTTGGATCTTTTGCTCGGCGGCTGTGAGGGCCGCATGACACTGATTCAGATGCCGGACACCTTCTTCATAACGAGACAAGGACTCGGAAAGACCAAGCTGACCTTCCTCCAACTGGCGCACGATCTCCTCGAGCTTGGCGAGTGATTCCTCAAACGAAACGACTTCCGACGATTTAGTCTTCTTCGCCACCGGGACTCCATTCGTTCTCTGGGCCTTCTGCTGGGTCGATCGATTCGACCCTGCTGACAAGACTGCCGGTGTTTAACCGTGTGGTTAGTTGTTCGCCCACCGACAGCGTACCTACATTCGTGATAAGTTGTCCATCGGGGCGCTGCGTGAGACTGTAGCCTCGGCTCAACACCGCCAACGGGCTGAGTGATTCCAAGCGTGCTGCGAGTTGTACCAGATTCGACTCGCTTGTCGCGCGTTGTGTCTGAACGGCGCGGCGGCTTCGCAAATCGAGCTCGTCCACCTGTCTCGCCAACTCCTGAATTCGATCGAGCGGGTGCTGAAGTGCGCGGCTACGCCGAAGCCCTTCGAGCCGCATGCGCGCGGACGTTGCCTGATTCCGCAGCGCAACAACCATTCGCTTGTGAAAAGAAGCGACATTCCCGGCCAACTCTTCAGCCGACGGCACAACAAGTTCAGCGGCCTCACTCGGAGTGAGTGCTCGCATGTCGGCCACTAGATCGGATAATGTCACGTCAATCTCATGTCCAACCGCGGATACGACAGGGATCTCGGAGTTGAAGATCGCGCGGACAACTTGTTCTTCGTTGAAGCACCACAGATCCTCAACGCTTCCACCACCGCGGCCAACAACCAAGACATCCGGCTTCGGATACAGGCGGTTCGCGGTCTGAATGCCTCTCGCGATCTCGGCACCGGCTCCCTCGCCTTGCACTCGCGCGGGGATCACAAGCACGTTCGCTTCGCGCCACCGACGCCGCAAGACCTCCACAAAGTCGCGGATCGCAGCGCCGGTTGGACTGGTAACGAAAGCAATCCGCTTCGGAAAGCGCGGCAGCGGCTTCTTGAGTTCCGGTGCGAAGAGACCTTCCGCCGCCAGCCGTTGCTGCAACTGCCGGAGCGCCAATTGCAACGCACCGAGACCCTTCGGCTCGATCTCTCGCACGACAAGCTGATAGCTGCCGCGTGGCGGGTAGACGTCCAGGTTCCCGGCGCAGATGACTTCGATACCGTCATTGAGATCAAACGATAAACGGCTTGCTGTGCTTCGCCAGATCACACCGCGGATCTGCGAGTCGGCATCCTTCAGTGTGAAATAAACATGCCCTGAGCGAGGCCGTGAGACATCCGACAATTCACCGGAAACCCAAACCGCCGGGAAAGTTCCCTCTAGAGTTTCCTTGATCAGGTACGTCAGTTGGGCCACCGACAGAACTGGTGGATCTCTGGAGTCGAGTGCGTCAGGCATTCCGTCTTGCATTCCCTTGCGGCTAGAGGGCGTTACTTGTTTTCAGTAGGATGGGCACCTCGTACTTCGTCTCGACTTAGCTTTCGGGTAGGCCGTAGCGAAAGTCGCCAAGACTTTCGGCCAATACCGGGAAGAGCCGAAGCTCTTGGCGA
>PBSM01000130.1 GCA_002726245.1 Planctomycetaceae bacterium
AGCATCCTGCTTGCCGTGTGTTTCGCCCGGTGAATCGCAAGCTGGAAGCTTACGCCACGAAACTGCAACCCCAAGTTTTAGTTTTGACGAAGCGCTCAGGCGGTCCCGTCGAGAGCTCCAAGAGTAGTCCGATGAAAGCTGCGATAAGCCAAGTCTGCTCCTTGAATTCCGCGTTTGAGAAGGACATCGAAGACTATGCCGCCGGGCAGTGCACGGCCGTCGAATTATGGCTAACGAAGCTTGAAGGCTACGTTGAAGCCAGTGGTATCGAGCGGACTCTTCAGCTCCTGGAAACCAACCACGTCCAGGCCGCCGCCGCCAGCTTTCAAGGAGGCCTCCTGACTAGCCAAGGTGACGCCCGGCAAGCCGCTTGGGAACTTTTCGACCGGCGTTTAGCTCTCTGCCGCGATCTCAAGATCGAGACGCTTGTCATCGCCTGCGACGCACTCGGCCCGCTGACGCAGCAAGACGTCGAGCGGCTGCAGATATCGCTCCGTGAAGCGGCCACTTTGGCCGGACAACGAGGAGTCCGACTCGCTTTGGAGTTTATCGCGGCGGCGGCTTTGGGCAACAACTTGCAGACAGCTGTCGCTCTCGTCGCGGACACGGCGAGCCCTCACTTGGGGATCTGCCTGGATGCTTTCCATTACCACGTCGGACCCAGCAAACCCGAGGATCTGCAACTGCTGACCAGCGAGAATCTCTTTCATGTCCAATTGTGCGACCTCGCCGATACACCGCGCGAACTTGCAAACGGCGCCAACCGAATCTTGCCGGGCGACGGCGATATCGCGTTGGCACCAATCGTCGATCGGTTGCGCGAGATACAGTACGATGGATACGTCTCCGTCGAGCTAATGAATCCGCGGATCTGGCAGATTCCCGCCAGGCAATTCGGCGAAATCGCTCTCACAGCGCTGCGAAAAGTTCTCGGCCAAGCGAGCATGTGATGAAGTCTTTGATCGGTGACTTCGAAGATCCACCTGCTGTACACGGCGATGTGCAACTGCGTCCTCTCGCCATTGGTCGTCTTTTGGTGATTGGTCTCCCGTTTACGGCGTTGCTCGCGTTCGCCGACCAACGCGCCTTGGAGGTGTGTGCTCCGTTGCACAAGGGTTGGCAGATTCACGCAAGCTATGCCTTGTTCGTTATACAAACCGGCACACTGGCGGCGTTGGTGGGCAGCCAGATTCATCGACAACGTCTATGGTGGGCCGTACTAGTCTGGGGCGTGTTACTCGTTGATCTCCAGGTCTTCTCACTTGCCGCGCCGGCTGGCTACTCGTCGCCCGTCAAGAAACTCGGCTTTGCGATCGCATCGGCACAGATCGGCGTGTTGACCTGCTTTGGCGTACTAGGAGCCAGCCGTCTGATCATTCGACTACCTGTCGCAGGCTTTTGCTTGATCCTAGCCATGCTCTTCGCCGCTGCTCTGGGCGGCAACGACACCTGGTACATGCTGCTGCTCCTTCAGTGCATCGCGACTGCAATCGTTTGCACAGGACTGCGATGGTTCTCCTTCCGTATCGTCCATCGAGATTTGAGCGGCAACGTGGGGGCCAGCAATGTGTTGCAGTTCTCGATTCGTCACCTGTTCTATTGGACAACCGGAGTGGCTATCACGGTTGCGATTGGTCGTCTCGTCGGCTGGAAGTCTTTGCTTGGCGCGGGCCTTCAATTGGGGCGCATGCCGGAGCTGTTAGTGTTCGTACCGCTGCTGACGTTAACATTTGTCATTGCCATGTGGGCAGCGTTGGGACGGGAGTCGTGGTTAGCGCGGCTTCCCGTTTTGCTGCTCAGCCTTCCCGCTGCCGGACTTGTGTTCGGGATTTCCACCACACCAACTCAGCGCCGCTACGAAAACCTCTTCTATACCTGGAACACGACGCGTGCAGAGGCGATCGCGATTGGAGTCGTCTGGTCTCTTCTGGCCGGCGCGCTTTTAACAGGTTCGCTGTTCGTGTTCCGGATGAACTCGCAGCGTCTGCAGCGAAAGGGCTCGCCAAGCGTCTGAGGCTTTACGCGACTTATCGGCCGTCTGCCATCCGCTCGGCTAAAAGATCAAGCTGGCCCTTGAGATCCGCCAGCAGCAGTTTCGGGCTCGCGCCTTCGGCCATGTGCAGATAGAAGGACTTGGACGGTGTCGTGTGTGTTGTCGATAGCAGCGACGTCGCGTGTCGCAACTCGTCCAGTTGCGAATCCAAGTCCAACAACGCATCGCTGGCCGCTCGATTGCTTTTGGACAGACCATCAAGCTGAAACACAAGCCCGATAATCAAAGCGGCTTGTCCGCCCATTGCGAACGGCATACCCAACCGCCAGAGTTCGGTGCGATCTGTCGCAAACGACCATCCCAACAGCACTCCGCCAAAGACAAACGCCATCAGACCGATGGATAGCATGAACCAGGCGAACAGTGATGACGAACTTGAAGCCGCGCGCGGCGGTAAGGGTTTGGCGGCTGGTCTATCTGCACGCGAGTAACTGGGAGCCGCTTGATGAGCTGCATCGATTCGATGCGACGCGTCTGATGATGCCGAGCGCGCTCCCAGCGATGCCACAAGGCGTTCTGCCTCGTGCAAGTCCTCGTCCAGTTCCCAATCGTCTAACGAAGGCTTGTCTAACCAAGCCCCGTCGAAGCTGCTCTTCGAGACCTGTGTCGCGGCACTTGCTACCGCCTGCGCCTGCGACTTCGACTTCGACTCCGCGGCTCCCGCCGCATCGAACGAGCAGTGGCACTTCGCGCAACGAGACAGTCGCTCCTTTGAAGAAGCAATCGCCGGCACATCCTGTTGGCAGTCCTTATACCACATCAGCTAGCAATCCTCGCGCACTAACTGCACGTTCCACGCACAACTATCGGTCGGGGCAGCGTTAAACTGTACCGATTCCACAGAGTTTTCCGCGCAGATGGGATCGATGTAAACAACTAATTGTCGGACTCGGATTTGGAGGTGTCATCAGCCGTGGCCTCGGATGTCTCGTCCGAATCAGTCGATATGTCGGAAGCTGCCTCATCGGCCCCCTGCCCCCCTGCCCTGCCTCGGTGCTCGCATTCTCATCCGGTCCGCTCGTTGCTCCCACCGGCTGATGCTCGCCGTCTCCGCGTAGCCAGCGAATGAGGAGGTCAAGATCATGCTCCGTCAACAGATTCCTTGAGGAATCTCCATCACTCGCCGAAAACGCGGGCATCCGGTCATTCGTATCCGGGTAAAAGCGTTCGTGCTCGGGATTGGAAATGAGCGCCCGCAGCCAGTCCGCCGAACCGTAACCGGTCAGATCCGGCGCGGCGCCGAGTTCTCCTTCGTCGCCAATCTTGTGACATTCGATGCAGGCGAATTCCTCCACCATCGCGGCCACTCCAAGCTCGATCGTCCCGTCGGCACGTGCCTGTTCGTCCAACGCTGCTTGCGATGACAGCATTGCCTCGGCAGATAACGCCGCAATGAGTTGCGCGAGCGAAGCTTTGCCGTCATCGTCCAAATCCGCCAGCGTATCCTGCACGGAGCCAACCATGTCACCCTCGGCAAACTCAGTATTGCCATAGTAGCTTTCGCTCGCGCACGCCTCGGGATCCAGCATCCCCGCCAACCACTCTCGCGACGCGAAGCGGTACAGGTTCGGAGCTGAAGGCTCTTCGGCAACGATGCCTTCGCCGTTTGTATCAACATGAGAATGGCAACTGACACAATGCTGACGAAACAGTCGCGGCCCTTGTGTCTGCGAATCGTTACGCAGCAGTGAAATAGCGCCTGCGGGTGAAATGCCGTCGCGATCGGCCAGCTCGCGCGCACGCTCGGCGTGGCCTTCCAATTCGGCGGTCAGCGATTGATGTTCTTTGTCGCCCCAGTCCCGCCACACCGAAGCACCTGTAAGTGTTCCCCAAGCAACCACACCGGCGAGGATGATCGCGCCGCGAAAAACGGCGCTCATTCGCTTGGAGGCCATCCGGTCGATCGCAGGCATGCCGATCAACAACAGCAACGCGACACCTGGGATCACAGCCGTCGCGATGAACTCCCAACTGCCGCCGAAGTAGCGGCGCAGCTCAAACAGAAACAGAAAGTACCATTCAGGCCGCGTCCAATGTGGCAAGTCTGGATCGGCCGGTGCATCGAGCGGCGCGCCCTGCCGCCAAGCGAGCACAGCCACAATGCTAAACGTAATGCCAAAGACAGTCATGTTGCGAACGGTCTGGTACGGCCAATACGGACGAGCCGGTCCGCCGCTGCCGTCGTCCGGGGAAGATCCAAGACCATGCCGATAAACCTGGTGCAAATGAATCGCCAACAACAGCCCTACGAGCAGCGGGAAAACGAAGATGTGCAGCGAATAGAGATGCGTCAGCGTCAGGTTTCCGACTTCGTCGCCACCGATCAACAGACGCTGAATGATCGGACCGATGACCGGCGTCGAAGCGATAATGTTGCCTTCGACTTCGATTTGCGAGAAGCCACGCTGTGTAGCCGATAGTGGGTTGCCCGTGATGGCCCACACGACCACCATCGGCATCAGCAACAACCCGGTGATCCAGACGATCTCGTGAGGTGCCCGGAACGCCGCGACCACCAGCACGCGCAGCGTGTGGATGGCGAACAAGATGATCATGGCATGCGAACCGTAGAAGTGCAGCCCGCGGAGAAACGCACCTGCCGAGTTCTGATCGATGTAATGAACGCTGGACCAGGCACTGGTCGTCGAGGGACTGTAGCTGGCCATCATCAACACGCCCGTGATAACCACAGTCAGCATCATCCACAATAGAGTGTTCGCAGTGGCATGTCCCCACTTCGGTCCCGTCGGCAAGACTCGGCGTTGGAGTGGCCGAACTACGTTCCGATAGCCAGTGCGGTCATCGAGCCAGTCGCGAAACTTCTTCAGCACGTCGGAACCTCAGGCTCGCGGTGTCTTCGTTGTCAAACCGTATTCGAACTTCTCGTACGTCACTTCCACCCACCACTCACCGGTCCCACCCTCTTGCACGACTTGGCATTCCAACGAATCCATACCGCGTGGCGTTGGGTTCCGGTAGCCCAGTTCGGAATCACTCACGGGATTGCCCGACAATTCGAAGAACGCCTTGTGGCAGGGGCAGTTGAATGTCTTCGCACCAGCGTCGAACTGAACGGCACAGCCGAGATGCGGACAAACGGCGGTGAAGGCCTTAACCTTACTTTGCTCAGGCGGCACAGTGTCGTCCGTTTCGCGCACCAGATAGACGCGTCCAATGGTCTCTTGATCGTAGCGGACCCAAGCATCCTGGCGACTGCCAGTGATCGTGGTCTGCACCGGCTCGCCAACTCGCAGATTGGCCAATTGCACGACGCGTTGCGTGATACCGCCTCCCGAACTGCGACGGCGTAGCGGTTCGGTGATGAAACGGATGCCCGGGATGGCGACGATGCAGGCGCAAGTCCAGCCGATGGCGCGGCTGAACCACTTAATAAGCGTGCGACGATTCATAGCGGGAAATGGAGAACATAAGGAGGGGCCGAAGCACAAAAGGCACATTGGTGAAGTTTGCTGGGAGGCAGACAAGGTGGGTGTGACCTCGTTACCTAAAGCACATCGTCCACCAAGGAGTCACGCGGATCAAGCCGTTGTCTTCAACAGAAGTGCGGCGCGCGAATTCGACCACCAGGGAAATATCTTGCGATACCGTCATCAGGAACGGATTCCAACGTTGTGACCCGCAGGAAAGTGCCACCATCCGCCTTGCGTCGCAAGGGGTCCAGGACGACGATCAAACCAGAAAGAAACGGTACCGCCCCAGCAAGGCCACCACAAAGGACGGCCAAGATTCTGGTAACAAACCCTCGTCGGTCATCACCGGCTGCTTCTTCTGGTGTCTGGTCAGCAGTTGTTGCAGACTGAGACATGTAGCAACTCCTTGGCCTGTGAAAGGTCACGGACAAGCTGAGAGGGTGGGCGGAAAGACGCGACGCAGAGTGGTTTGGTTAGTCGCGTGGGTTGGATCAAACGTGCGGTCAGCACGGCCAAGGCAATTATCGCATGGCTGCTCGAACAACGTCAAGAACTTTTGGTTGGACCTCCTCAAACGTCCCTTTTTGAAAGGCTCCAGCGGCGGCCTTATGCCCGCCCCCATCAAACTGTTCGGCGATTTGGCTGCAATCGAGTTCGCAGCGATTCCGAAAGCTCAGCTTGAACCCGCCCGTCGCTTGCTCGACGAAGATCACGGCAAACTGCACGCCGTCGATCGCCAAAGCCATATTGATGGCATCCTCGGTATCGCTAGGCAGAGCCCCCGTCTTCTCAAAGTCTTCCTTCAATACATACGTGTGAGCTAAGCGTCCATCCAATTCGCATCGCACTCGGGAAAGAATCACGCCTCGCAACCGGACTCGGCCGAGCGTGTCTTTCTCATACAAGTCACCGTAGATTCCAGACGGCGATGCTCCCGCGTCAATCAGCTTCGCAGCGATTCGGTAAGTTCCGCTCGATGCCGACCTGAACCGGTACCAGCCCGTGTCGGTGGCAATCGCGGCGAAGACTGGCATTGCGATCTCGGGCGTCAATGCGACGCCAAGTTCTTCGGCAGCTTCAACGACCAGCCGGCCCGTCGCTTCAGCCGTTGTATTCTTGAACGGTTCGGCTCCAAGATCATCTTCACTAACATGATGATCGACGACAATTTTTTTCGCCTTCGTCGCTCGAATCACGTTGCTCATCGGGCCAAGCTGAGCCCAGGCGCTCGTATCGAGGACCATCAGGACTTCGATGTCATCAAGGTCGTCAAGCTGCACATCCTCGCCGATGACCTTGATCCGCTTTGCCGGATCGATGAACGCCAGATTGGGAGGCGTTGCCATCCCGTTGACGATCGTAACCCGTTTGCCCAGCGCTTCGAGAATCCCCGCCATACCGAGTTCGCTGCCGAGCGCATCGCAATCCGGCCGGATGTGGCTCGTCAGGAGATAACGCTCGTGCGCGTGAATGATTTCGGCGAAGCGGGACCAGTTAGGCATAAGGGAGGGGAGAGAAAGGGAGCAGGGGAGTGGGGGAGAAAGAAAGGATCTACTCCTCTCCCACTCTCCCACTCTCCCCCACTCCCGCTCTCATGCATATGTGAGAGGTAGTTTGAATATCGTTTTGAAGCTGTTGCTTCAGATCTTCCACAGAAGCGAATTCGCGAGTGTCGCGTACACGTGCCAGAAAGTCAACCTCCAGAGGCTGACCGTACAGCGAGTCTGAATACCCAATTAAATGGGCCTCGACTTTCAAGACATCTTCGCCAAAAGTCGGATTGGGACCGATGTTCACTGCCGTTGGCCAAGTTCCCGCGAAAGTGATCGCTCGCCCAGCGTAGACGCCGACTTTCGGCAGAATCGTATCGATGGCATCAATATTCGCGGTGGGAAAGCCAAGCTTCGCGCCACGTGCCGCGCCGTGAGTCACCATACCGCGAATGCGGTAAGGACGTGTGAGCAGCTTTGTTGCTTCCGCTACTTCACCGTCGCGGATCAGATCTCGGATGCGGCTGCTCGACACGTACGATTCACCGGCGACGAGCGGCTCGACGACGTTTAGCGTCACTCCGTTCGTCTGGCACAGTTCACCAAGCACATCGATGTCACCGGCTCGATCCTTGCCGAAGAAGAAGTTGGGACCCTCGATCATCGCCCGCGCGTCAAGCCGCTGGACGACGATTTCACGGAAGAAGGCGTCAGGCGTTAGCGACAGCAGATGCTCGTCGGTCGGATAGACAACCAAGGCATCCACGGCCAGTTCTCGTAGCAACTCAGCTTTCCGATCTGTCCAAGTTAGTGGAGGCGGCACCTTGTCCGGTCGCAGCAATCGCACCGGGTGGGGATCGAACGTAAAGACGATCAACGGTCCATCTACCAAAGCGGCTTGAGCGCGAAGTTGCTCGACGATGCGAGCGTGTCCGCGATGCACACCATCGAAGTTGCCGATCGAGACCGCTCCGCCTCGCAGCTCGCTCGGTAAATCGTTGAGGTCGCGGATCAGCTTCATCGTCATGATCGTCTGAATGTAGCCATCACGCTCCGCGTGATGACAGCGGAAGTGCGAGCGAGCATGTTGGTGCTTAAAGTCGTATATGAAGACAACGCTGGTTCTAGCGCCGCTTTCATCACGCGGAGCGTGATGGCTACCTTAACCTTCCATTTCCTTGAATGCCGCAGGCAGGAAACGTACTATGTCGCTGGCGATCAGCGAGACTTGCCCTAACTCGTCGGCCGCTTTGTCGCCAGCCGAACCGTGTATCATCACTCCAAGCCGAGCAGCGTCGAACGGATTCATCCCTTGGCAGATGAGCGCCGTAATGACTCCCGTCAACACATCACCCGTCCCACCTGTTGCCATGCCCGGGTTTCCCGTTGCGTTGTGGGTCGATCGCAGTCCATCAGTGACAACGGTGGCATGCCCTTTCAAAACGACAACGGCATGGTGATGGGCGGCCCATTGCGCCGCTCGCAGTTCCGCTTCTTGTTGGTTGATCTCGCTAACAGCAAGCATGCGTTTCAGTTCACCGAGATGTGGTGTCAGGATGCGCGGGCCGGCGGCCTCGTTCAGACGATCGCTGCGTTGAGCCAACGCGTACAGTGCATCTGCATCGAACACAATCGGCTGCGGCAGGACTTCGTACATCCACACGACTAGGTCGGCCAACTGCCGCGTTCTTCCCAGGCCCGGCCCGCATGCGACACAAGTCGCCGCGTCGGCAAGCTCGGCCAGCCGCTCTTGTGCCGCAACATTCAAACGACCACCGCCATCACACGACAACGGTGTCGTCATGTACGACGGCTCGAACTGCGCCACCGTGTCGAGGCACACCTCGGGCACCGCCAGCGTCACCAAACCCGCTCCGCTGCGCAAACAACCCATCCCGGCCAGCGAGATCGCACCGCTCATGCCTCGCGAACCACCGACAAGAAGCGCCCGCCCGTAATCTCCCTTGTGACTGTCCGCGCGACGAGGCATCAAGATCGGCAAAGATGATTGCGTGTTGATCGTCTGGTCTGACATCTACTCTTCCTTCCCGCCTTCGGTCCCCTGTTCAGCCCTGCCGTCTCTTGGATTGGCTCGCGTGGCAATCAATCCCGCGACATATCCGCCCTTGAAGCCCGCGTCAATATTGACCACGGTCACGTTCGCCGCGCAGCTATTCAGCATGCTCAGCAAGGCCGAAATGCCACCGAAGTTCGCTCCGTAGCCGACACTCGTTGGGACTGCAATTACTGGGCAATCGACATACCCGCCCACCACGCTCGGCAACGCTCCTTCCATGCCAGCCACCACAACGCACGCATCCAATCCTCTCAATTCCTCAACCCGCTCCTGCAACCGGTGCGGCCCGGCGACTCCCACATCGTGCATCATTAACACTTCTACGCCCATCCAATCTAACGTCTCGCGAGCTTCCTCGGCGACAGGCAGATCGCTCGTTCCGGCAGTGACAACAGCCACGCGGCCCACCTTTTCGGCGTACTCGTTGCCTGTGGCCATCCGGAATGTCTTCGCTCTCTCGTTGTAGGCTCCGGCCGCGAAAGCTTGCTGCAACCCGCTTGCCTTTTCAGGATCGATGCGCGTCGCCAAGACATCGACATCGGCTGCCAGAAGCCGTTGAAAAATCTCGACAAGCGTCTCAGCGGACTTTCCCTCGCCGAACACAACTTCGGGGAAGCCACATCGCCGAGCGCGGTCGATATCGAGCGTAAAGAGTTCTCTGGCGGGGACTGGCATGCATTCATCGTATTAGTCGAGGCGAGCGGCTTGTAGAGGGGAAGAGACGGAAACCGCTAATGGACGCTAATCATATGTCAGAGAACAGCGTGCCTAGGTCGTCGGACGGACGCCCTCGTCCACCGAGAAGCGGCTCGTCTCGGGACTTGGACGGACGAGGGCGTCCGTCCTACGAGTTCTCTGACAAAGCCTGCCCGCCCGACTTCTTCCATTAGCGTTCTGTCAGCGTCGATCAGCGGTTTAGTATTCGAAATAGCAGCCCCGGCCCTTGTCAGTACGCCTCAGCCGAACCAAAATCGAGGGCTTGTATCTTCGCTGAAGCTCGTGCAAGGAATTGATCATGCCAAGCTGTGTTCTGGCTTACTCTGGTGGTCTCGATACGTCTGTGATTCTCGGCTGGTTGATGGACGAAGGTTACGACGTCCACGCTGTTTACGTCGATCTCGGCCAACCTTGCGAGGATCGCGAAGCCATTATGCGGAAAGCCCGCGACATCGGAGCCGCTAGCGCTCATATCGTGGATGCTCAAGAAGAGATGTGCCGCGACTTTGCGTTTCCGGTGATGCAGTGGCAAGCGAAGTATGAAGGTGTCTACCTGCTCGGCACTTCGATTGCCCGACCGCTGATCTCCAAAGTCTGCCTGCAAGTCGCTCGCGAAGTTGGGGCCGACGCCTACGCCCATGGAGCCACTGGCAAAGGGAACGATCAGTGCCGCTTTCAGCTTGCCGCCGAAGCCCTCGAGCCGAGCGTGAAGTTGATCGCACCGTGGCGAATCGAAAAGTTTCGCAATGCATTTCCGGGGCGTACGGAATTGATCGCCTATTGCGAGCAGAAGAACATTCCGGTTAAGGCGTCCGCGGCCAAGCCGTACAGCTCGGACGAAAACTGCCTGCACATTAGTTATGAAGCGGGTGATCTCGAAGACCTAACCGTGAACGGAGTTGAACTAGTCGATTTCGGGATGGGAGTCTCTCCGCAGGAAGCGCCGAACGAGAACGAGAATTTCACGGTTGGGTTCGAGCAAGGTGTTCCTACGACGATCAACGGCAAAAGCGTTACGGCACTCGAAGCTGTCAACACCTTGAACGAGATCGGCGGACGCAATGGAGTCGGCCGCATCGACATGGTCGAGAATCGGTTCGTCGGCATGAAGAGCCGCGGTGTGTACGAAGCTCCCGGCATGACGATCCTGTATGATGCTCACCGCTACATCGAGCAACTGACCATGGACCGCGACCTGATGCACTTGCGAGATCGTCTCGCGCCCGAAGTGGCCGAGATGGTTTACTACGGCTTCTGGTATGCGGCCAAGCTCGACGCACTGCTTGCTTTCATCAGCGATGCCCAAAAAACAGTGACCGGCGAAGTCACGCTCAGCCTCTACAAAGGCAACATCACGCTTGACAGCCGCGCCAGCCCCAACAGTCTCTACGACGAAGGCATCGCCACGATGGAAGGCGGCGGTTCGTACAATCAAACAGACGCCGAAGGCTTCCTCAGAATTCAAGGCCTGCCATGTCGCGTGCAAGGGCGTGTAACGCCGCGAAGCTATTAGGATTCGGCGCTCTCGTCGTCCTGTTTTGCATCAAGGGCGCCAAGCAACAGGATAGTCGCCTTTACTTCCGCCTGATTGAGAACCCGCTCGATCAGACTTACAAACGCGGTCGGCGAACTTGCAGCCCAGTCGGTCTTCTCCCAACGCCCCGTCAACTGGCCGCCCAAGTCGTCAAAATCGCTTGATTTGTAAACGCGATCCTTGAGCCGGGATTTCCCATTTGGGTTGAGCATGGAACCGCTCCAAGCCTAAATCCCTCGCCATCTTAACATCGCGGCCCCCCCCCAGATTTTTC
>PBSM01000131.1 GCA_002726245.1 Planctomycetaceae bacterium
AAGCCTGTCGCGCCGTCGCCGACGAGACCCTGTGCACTACTCTCCAATGGGCCATGACGCAGATCACGGAAGATTCTCAAGAACCAAAGCACGTCTTAGATCAATTGGGATTGATTTAGCACTTTGCAAAAACTCAGTTACGACTTGCAGGCTTTCATTGATCCGGAAACCGGGACTCTATCGGGTGACACGCCGGCCGCGGTAACGCTGCGAGCTGCGCTGCAATGGAACGCATAAGCCTTGTGCCTTGGATCGCGATTCAATTCGTCAGCTAATCGCCCGTGCCGAGCCAAGCAGAACCGTACTCACGTCACAACATTTCGGGGCTTGCCGTCGAGATAGGCGAGGATGTTGTCGATCGCTCCGCTGTTAAGAAGGTCGCGACCTTCCGTGTTTTGGTCAGCGGTGTGGGGAGTGAGGATCACGTGCTCGCAATCGCAAATCGGATCGTCTGCGGGCAGAGGTTCTTTGGCAAAGACATCGAGTGCCGCTCCAGCTAAGTGGCCGCTGTTCAATGCTGCGACGAGAGCGGTGTTATCGACAACGGCTCCGCGCGCGGTGTTGACCAGGAAGCTGCCGGGCTTCATCAGGCCAAGCTCGTGCGGGCCGACTAAGTGTCTGCTCTGTTCGGTGAGTTTCACATGAATGCTAATGACGTTACTCGTCGCGAGCAGCGTGTCGAGATCGACGAACGGCGCGCCAAGCTCTCGTGAACGCTCTTCGGTGGCGTTAAAAGTCCAGACTTGAGTCTTCATGCCGATCGCGCCACCAAGCCGCAGCATCTCGCGGCCGATCGCTCCTGCTCCGATCACGCCAAGCGTTCGCCCATTCAGGACGTAGTTGTCGGGCGTGAGCCACTCGCCGGCTTTCACCTTGGCGGTTGTAAACGCGAGCCGCCGAGCGATTCCCAACATCAAAGCCAAGGCATGTTCGGCGACCACGGTTGCCGTACGGCCGGGCACGTTGGACACCACGATGCCCAAGCGTGCTGCCGCCTCGAGGTCGATCGCATCGACTCCGATACTGCAAGTGGTCATCATCTTTAGCTGCGGGCACTGCTCCAAGGTTGATGCAGGCCACTTCAACGTGTTTCGTGAGTTGACAACAATCTCGGCGTCCGCAACCCGTTCCAGATGCTCCTGCGGGTCGGCAGGGAAGTCCTCATGGACTGCGACATCGACTAAGCCGTCCAACCGACCCAATTGCGAGGATCCGGCGATCATGATGGGGTCGTCAGCGGGAACCACCACTTTGCGGCTTGTCATCCTCAATCCCCTACAGGAGTTGGCTTTACACCTCGGCAATTGTGTCTGATCGAACCGTTGACCAAAACCCGAGGCTTCAGAACTTCGTCTAAACGGCTGGACTTTCCTAATTTGACGCCTATTCCGTACAATTCTTCCGCTGTACCTTGAGACGCTCACCGGTTGGTCGACGTACTTAACCCCTTGAAGGTACAATCATTACGGACCTGCACCGATTCGATATCGTTTAAGCCGGTCGGACCGCGGCGGCGTGCGAACCTGCATCTGGCGGCAAGGCCGTCGCGATGCGACTGGGTTAAACGAAGCCAAATTGAACGAAGATAGTGCAGGCAGTTAGCAGACCCTCGATAAACTGCTCCGGTTTTGCGGATATGGTAAACAATCCAACGAAGGCAAACCTTCCCCGACGAATCCGTCGAGCCCTCTCAGGGTTGCGAATGCGGATTCGCACCTATGTGTGGGTCGAAGGACTGTCGATTGGCGTTGTCTGGCTCTGCCTGACGTTCTGGGCTGGGCTCGCGCTGGATTACTTACCCGTCCTTCTCGGTTCGGACGAGATGCCTCGCTTGGCGAGAGCCTTGCTGCTCGTAGTGATCGCCGGTGTGTTGGGCATGATCCTCTTTCGCTGGATTCTGCGACGAACTTTTGTCCGACTCGCTGATCGCAGCATGGCGGTGTTACTCGAACGGCGTCATCGCGCGTTTCAGGACAGTTTGATTACGTCCGTTGAACTGGTCGGTCGAGATCAAACTCAACTTGCCCACAGCGAATCGATGCTGGAAGAGACTGAACACGATGCGTTGAAGACTCTCAATCAGGTCCGCCTATCTAGCATCTTCGACGCGCGCCCACTCGTCTTCAGCTTGTTCGGAGCGGTCGTCCTCGCAGCCACAATCGGCGGGGTGTTCGCGGCGACTCGGAACACCGATCCAAACTTGCTAGAACTCGGTTTCCGACGCCTGTACCTTCTGGACGACAACCTCTGGCCGCGCAATGCCAAGATCGAAGTCGTCGGTGTCCAGGTGCAACGCGACGAAGAGCTGCTTCGAACGGATGAAGGCGACTCGCTTGTCGAGTTTGTCGATCAGCGTCTGAAGGTGGCGCGAGGAGCAAGCTTGAACTTGTCGGTGCGAGCGAATGCCGCGGCGAAGAAGATTCCTGACATGTGCTCCGTCTACTATCGCACGTCGGAAGGCGAACGCGGTCGCGTCAACATGACTCGTGTCGGTGGCATCCGCGACGGATACCAATACTATCGATACGATGGCAAGCCGTTCAAAGGCATCGTATCGAGCGTGGACTTCGATGTCGTTGGCTTCGATCACAGGGCTCGCGATTACAAGATCGAAGTCGTTGACAGCCCGCTGGTGGTCGATGCCGAACTCGACTGCGTATTCCCGGACTACATGGTCGATGAAGAACTTTCTCAGTGGTTGCCGCACACGGTTCCTTTGACAACCGCGACTCAGTTGCCTCGCGGCACGCGGTTCACCTTGCGTGCCACGACGAACAAGGTGCTGAAGAAGGTCTACCTTTACGACTCCAACAGCGAACAGACGTCGGTCATCGAACCGGACGGGACCAGCTTCGAGGTCGATATCCGATCGCTTGGCGAAACGCTCTCGCTTGAAGTTAGCCTGCAAGATGCGGACAACGTGATGTCCGATCGACCCTATCGTATCTATGTCGTTGGAGTGGGCGATCAGGCTCCGGCCGTGAATGTTCGCTTGCATGGGATCGGAAGCGCGATCACGCAGAATGCGATCGTCCCCGTTCGAGGCCAGATCGACGATGACTACCGCGTCGCAGACTCCTGGTTCGACTTGTCGGTGAATGATGGAGACCCGCGTGAGTTGCAACTGAAAACGGCACGCGATGGTTCGGTCGAAGCAGCCGTTGACTTCCGCGAGCAACGAGCAACCGAGGACGGTGTCAAACTAGAACCGGGCGACAAGCTCACTCTCGCGGTGAAGGCGATGGACCGGTACGATCTGGGCGACGAACCGAACACAGGCACGGGTGATCACTATCAATTAGAAGTCGTCACCGACGATAAGCTCTTGTCGCTGCTGGAAGCCCGCGAGTTGGGACTGCGGAAACGCTTCGAGCAGATCAAGAGCGAGATGACAGAGATGCGTGAGTCGCTCGTCCGCGTACGCAACGAAGGCCCGCAAGCGGCGATGGACGCCGACGAGCCTGGCGACAGCGAGCCCGCTACTGACGATGCCGCCGGGCCTGACACGGACGGCGAGGCAAAACGAAAGGCAGAGATTGAACGCACATGGTCGCTACGGCTTTTGAGATCGCAGCGTGCGAAGTTGCAAGGCGAGAAGTCGGCTCAGGAGACTTCGGGAGTAGCCGCTTCTTTTGGCGACATTCGAGAAGAGCTGATCAACAACCGAGTCGATACCGAAGACCGCAAGGAACGCATTCAAACTCAGGTCGTCGAGCCGCTGAAGAGCATCGCTTCGACCATGTTTCCTGAGCTGGAACAATCGATCGACGCGTTGACGACTCGGCTGGACGAACGCTCGCGTGAAGCCGTTGATCCCACGGAAGAAGATTCGGAGACGGTAACACGCGTCGAGGCGGCACTTGCCAAGACCGAAGCAGTTCTGTTGGCGATGGACAACGTGTTGCAGAACATGCTCGACATCGAGGACTTCAACGAATTACTGGATCGCGTTCGCGACTTGATCGCCGAGCAAGAAGGCTTGCTGGACGAGACGAAGAAGGGCCAAAAGCAACAGATCCTTGACCTGTTGCAGTAGGAGGGAATCGTCGTGAATCGCAACTTATCATGCGGTCGTACCAAAGGCACCGTCCGCCCGGCAGCTCGCAACATTTATGAATGCGATTCTTCAGCCGCATCGCGGCGGCAGGATGTAGCCTGGGGCGCAAGCCCCAGGAAAGCCGATCCACCCGCCCGCGAAGCCCCGAAGGGGCGACATATGGAACAATCCTCTACGCATGCCGCCCCTTCGGGGCTTCGTTGCTGCCACTATGCCACCAACCTGGGGCTTGCGCCCCAGGCTACATCATGTCGCCCCTTGGGGACTAAGAGCAGCGGTCGGCGACGTCGTCTGGCTCGACGTTTACCGCGACTCGTGTGCTGGACGGCCATCCCCCTCCTCTTGCTCTCACTCTCGCCTCCGGCGATCGTCCGAGGTCAGGACGAAGCACCCAAAGGCAACGATAAGATCGCGGCCTTGAACGCGAAGGCAGCAATTGTTGCCGATCAATATGTCAAGCTCGAGCGTCTGTTACTTCGAATGGCTGAGATTGAAATGATCTCGAATCCACAGCGTGCCGCTCTGTTGAAGCAAGCGCTTCAACAGTCGGGAGAACGGCGTACACGGAAACGTTTGGAGAATGCCGCCAAGTTCCTGGTGCCGCCGGGTAGCTTGAAGCAGGCCGTCGATGAACAAACGCAGGCTCTCGCCGACATGAAGTCGCTGCTTGAGTTGCTGCTCAGCGAAGATCGCGCGGATCGCTTGAAGGCAGAAGAGAATCGGATTCGCGAGTACATCAAAGAAGTCGAGCGTTTGATTCGCTTACAGCGGAGCGCCGAAGGCAGGACTCGTGGTGGAGCCGATGCACAACGCCTCGCCGACGAACAGGACCGTATTGCGAACCGGACGGGCGATCTCGCTGACGACATTCGCGAGAACGAGGAAGGTGGCGACGAGGACAAATCAAGCGAGCCAAAGGAAGGCAAACCGAAAGAGCCGGGCGGCGAGAACTCGCCCTCCGGCAAGCCCGACGAAGCTGGAGGCGAAGGCGAGAACAAAGGGGAACAAGAGCCAAAGGAAGGCGAAGGTTCCGGAAAGCCCGAGGAGGGCGAGAAACCCAAAAGCGGTGAGAAGTCCGAAGGCGATAAGCCGAAAGAAGGCGATACTCCTGACGGTGACAAACCGAAGGAAGGTGATAAGCCGAAGGAGGGCGACACTCCCGATGGCGACAAACCGAAGGAAGGTGACAAGCCCAAAGAGGGCGAACCGAAGAGCGGAGAACCGTCCGACAAGCCAGGCGAGAAGGGTGAGCCGAACAAAGGCCAACAGAATCAAAAACCACAGGAAGGCGAAGCGCAGGAAGGGCAACCAAAGAGCGGCGGCCAGCCTTCAGATCAACAGCAGCAGCAAAAGGAAGACAATGCGAATCCGGCGCGCAAGCGTTTGCAAGCAGCAGAAGAGCGGATGCGCGATGCGCAGCGGCGACTTGAGGAAGCCAAACGCGACAAGGCTGTCGAACAGCAAGAGCAGGCGAGGCAGGAGCTTGAAAAGGCGAAGGCCGAGTTGGAAGAGATCCTGCGGCAGTTGCGTGAGGAAGAGATTGGCCGGACGCTGGCCATGCTCGAAGGGCGTTTCCGCCGCATGCTGGAGAAGCAGCTCGACATCTATGAATCGACCAAACGCCTCGACAAACTCGAACCAGAGCAACGCGGGCGACAAGTTGACATCCAGGCCAACAAGCTTGGCTTCGAAGAGACGAAGCTGGCTGTGGAAGCGGATAAGGCCTTGCTGCTGCTGCTCGAAGAAGGCTCGTCGATCGCCTTTCCAGAAACCGTACAGTTGATGCGGGACGATATGGCGCAAGTCGCGGATCGGCTTTCATCGACGAAGGTCGGAACGATCACGCAAGGAATGGAAGAGGAGATCATTTCCGCGTTGGAGGAGATGATTGAGGCGCTGCAGCAGGCGCAACGAGATCAAGAAGAGCAGCAGCAACAACAGCAGCAGCAGCAGCAGCAGCAGCAAATGCAGCCGGGCGAGAAGCCGCTCGTTGACAAGATTGCTGAGTTGAAGATGATCCGGGCGTTGCAGATGCGCGTGAACACGCGAACACAACGTTATGCCCGCCTGCTCGAAGACGACGAAGACCCCATTGGCCAAGCGGACGACGAAGAACTCCGCGACTCGGTCGTGAAGCTCGGCAAGCGGCAGGAGCGTATTCAAGAAGTGACGCAAGATATCGTGCTGGGCAAGAATCGGTAGGAGTGTGAGCGTTTATTGAATAGTCCCTTTATTGACGTGAGCGTTTAAACAGTCCCGTAGGGACGACATAGAATAGCCTGGGGCGCAAGCCCCAGGGAACGACTGTCGGGTGATGACAAGTCCCGTAGGGACGACATAGTGACTTGAGTCGATGCGAACATGGCCAATAGCTACACAAGTCTGACATACCACATCGTGTTCAGTACAAGACTTCGGCGCGCCCTCATTCGTGATGAGATCAAGTCGGAGGTTCATCAGTACATTGCCGGAATCATTCGCGAGAACAGAGGCCAACCGCTTGACGTTGGTGGCGTCGAAGACCACGTACACATACTGACTGGAATCCAGCCAACGATCGCTGTTTCAGATATGGTGCGTCTCATCAAAACCAACTCATCCAAATGGTTCAACGAGAAGCACGTTCGCAACATCAAGTTCGGCTGGCAGACCGGATACGCCGCGTTTACCGTCAGCCAGTCGCAAAGCAGTTTCGTCCGCGACTACGTAAGGACCCAACGCGAACACCACCGAACGTTATCCTTCCACGACGAGTATCTGACGTTGCTTCGGAAACATGAAAATGAATTCGACGAGCAATACGTCTTCGACAAGGAATGCGTAGCATGAGATCGGACGCTCGGTCTGTGTCGCCCCTAACGGGGCTTTCGATGGTGGGTTACCCCCGTCTACAGGGGCTTGCGCCCCTGGGCTACGCGGCTAGAACGCACATGAACGGGCTTCTACTTGCAACCGTTCCTACAATTGCGCTGCCGACCGGAGAGGCCAGATGACTCGAACAACACTCTTTGTGACCCTTCTCTGCGTTGGCGTCTCTGCGCATGGACAAGACGACTTCGCGAAGCGGGCGAGTTGGGAGCCACCGCCGGCCGAAGCTGTCAAGGCACAGCTCTTTGAATGGATCGCGTCGCAGAAGTTGGACGAACTGCGAACTCTCGAAGTTGAAGCCCTCTGGCCAGATGGCAGCCTGCCGCAGCCGGGGCGTGATGCCCTTGAGCACGTTGCCGTTACAATCGGAGCTATCGATCCCGAAGCCAAATCGATCATCGATCTTTGTCGGGGCGGCATGCCGACGCTGCTTCCATCCGCCCCGGAGATGCTGGCGGCCTCCGACAAAGCTCCATTTGAAGTAAACAATCTCCGGCTCTATTACGCCAGTTGGCTCGCCCAGAGTTCTTTCTACGACGAAGCGTCGCAGTATCTTGAAGGCTTGCAACCAAACGATGTCGTGGACCCAGGCTCGCTGCTCTTCTATCAGAGCGTCGTCGCTCATCGGCTGTTGAAGAAAGACGAGTGTCTCGCGTTGCTTGAGAAGTTACTGGAAAACGAAGCCACGCTACCGCGACGCTACATCTCGGTGGCCAAGCTAATGCAAGCGGATATCGCGCCTCTCAAAGTCGATTCGCTCGACGAAGTCTCACGATTGATGGACGACATTCGTCGTCGGTTGGGGTTCGGCCGAGCGGGTACGAGGGTCCGTGCTCAGGAAGACGACGTGATCGCGAAGCTCGACAAGATGATTGAAGAACTCGAGAAGCAACGCAAACAGCAACAACAAGCCGGCGGCAGCAACGCGAACAACCTGAAACCCAGCAAGCCAGCCGAGGATTCGTTTCCTGCCGGTGGAAAGGGGCCGGGCGATGTCGATCCGAGGCGGCTGACCGACAAAGCTGGCTGGGGTAACCTACCGCCCAAGGACCGTCAAGAGGCTTTACAGCAGATCAGCAAGGACTTACCCGCGCACTTCCGAGAAGTGATCGAAGAATACTTCCGCAAACTGGCGAAGGACGGCGACAAATAAGATGAGCATCGTGGTTTGGAATGTGCTGCTAGTCTCGTCGTTGGCTGGCGCTCTGGACGCAGAACTGAAGCAGCTTGACGGCTCGACGCGTCTGGGCCAAATCGTCTCTGTTTCAGCCGATGACGTTGTCCTAGCGACGACGGCCGGTGAGGTGAAGCTCTCGGCGCGCGAACTCTTCTCGGTCGAAATACTCAGCACCGACTTCGAGGACGAGTTCGATAACGACGAAGACATCCGAGTTGAGCTGACCGACGGCTCCGAGCTTCGCGCCTCGAACTTCCGCGTCGAAGCCGGTCGCGCGACCATCGACTTGCAGACAGGGTCACATGTCCGTTCGGCGACTCGCACGATTCGCAGTGTACGTTTCAGAAAGCACAATCGTGAACTGAAAGAGCAGTGGCAGGCAATCGCACAAGCGGACCGCGCCGGAGATGTCTTGGTGCTTCGCAAAACAAACCGTACTAAGGACGAGAACGGTGTCGAGCAAGTTGTAACCGTTCTCGACTCACTGGAGGGAGCGCTCTATGACATCAACGACGAGTCCATTGGCTTCGATTACGACGGAACGCGCGTCGATGTCTCGCTGGACAAAGTAGATGGCGTGATCTATGTGGAACGAGGCTCGTCGCGGGCGGTCGAACCTGTCTGTCGTCTCATGGAAAAGTCGGGTTCCATTTGGAACCTCAAGTCACTACGCATGGACGGCGAAACACTCATGGGAGTGACTGTCAGCGGTGTGCGTGCAACCGTCCCGCTGGATCAGCTTGCCAAGTTGGACTATTCGATTGGCAATCTCGTCTTCCTTAGCGATCTGCAGCCCGAAAGCGTCGAATGGATCCCAACCGTTCAGACCAGATCAACACCGCCAAGTTTGAAGGACTTCTATCGGCCACAGATCGATCGCGGCTTCTTTGGAGCGCCGCTATCACTCGATGGACAATCGTACGAGAAAGGCTTGGCAATTCACAGCCGCACGGTGATGCAATATCGCTTGACTCGCGAGTTTCGTCGCTTCGCGGCAACGGTCGGGCTCGATTCCCGTTTTCGTGCCGCCGGTAATATCACGCTGTTGATCAACGGCGACGGCGAGCCGTTGTTTACGCAAAAGATCGTCAACAGCGACGCTCCCATTGCGATCGACATCGATCTCAAAGGCGTTCGGCGTTTGACGGTGACCGTCGATTTCGGCGACGATATGTCTGACATCGGCGACTACCTGAATCTCTGCAACGCGAGATTACTGAAATGACCACATTCAGTCCCGGAGGGACGACATCCAGTAGCCGGGGGTGCAAGCCCCCGGAAGTCGCGACGACGGAACTCACGAAGCCCCGGAGAGGTGACCTTGGTGTGAGTTGTGTTCGCCATGCCTCCCCTACGGGGCTCGATGTTCGTCGTTGCTACATTTCCTGGGGCTCACGCCCCAGGCTATTGTATTCCGCCGCTCCGCGGCTAAAGACTAGGGCAACAGTTCTTGACTACTTGTTATTGACCGCGACTGTCCTCGCGGTCGTGCCGACGACGTGGGCTCAAGACGTTCCTGAAGCTGTTCTGAAGGCGGAGCAGCAACGCATCGAAGCTGTCCAACGTGCAACAAAGAGCGCGGTCGCGGTCTTCACCGCCGACGGGAACGGTGGCGGTTCCGGCGTCGTTATCTCCCCCGATGGCTATGCGCTGACGAACTTCCACGTGGTGGTACCAGTCGGCGACTACATGCAGTGCGGGATGGCGGACGGCCAGTTGTATGATGCGGTACTAGTCGCCATCGATCCGACTGGCGATGTCGCGATGATCAAGCTGTTCGGACGCGACGACTTCCCCGCCGCCGAGATGGCCGACAGTGACGATGTTCAAGTTGGCGATTGGTGCTTCGCCGTTGGGAACCCGTTTCTCTTGGCGACCAATTTTCAGCCGACGGTCACTTACGGAATCGTTTCAGGAACACACCGTTATCAATTCCCCGCAGGCACTTTGCTCGAATACACCGATTGCCTGCAGACCGATGCGGCCATCAATCCCGGCAACTCCGGCGGGCCGCTGTTTAACGCGTTTGGCCAACTGATCGGCGTGAATGGTCGCGGCTCGTTCGAGAAGCGGGGCCGAGTTAACGTTGGGCTGGGCTATGCGATCTCGATCAATCAGATCAAGCATTTCCTTGGCCACTTGCATAGCGGCCGCATCTTGGATCATGCCACCCTTGGAGCTACCGTCGCGGATGATGAAGATGGACACGTTACGGTCTCGAACATCCTCGATTCCAGCGATGCCTATCGACGCGGCTTGCGATACGACGACGAGCTCGTGTCGTTCGCCGGACGAAGCATTACGTCGGCGAATGACTTTAAGAACGTGCTGGGTATCTACCCGAAGGGCTGGCGCGTTCCGCTGGCTTATCTGCGCGACGGCGAACGCCACGAGATTCATGTTCGCCTGGCAGGCGTTCACGCGCGAGAAGAGCTATTGCAGAAACTAAAGGAGAGCCCCGTTCCTGGCTCGCCGAAAGAGCAACCGCGCCCGGGCGACGAGGAGAAGAAACCAAGCGAGGACAAGCCGGACGAAGGCAAATCGCATCCGGAAACCGAAGCCAAGAAAGTCCCAGAAGAGTTTACTCAGTACATCGAACATCGCAACGGCTTCGCTAACTACTACTTCAATAAGCTGAATCGCACGCGTGTCTGGAACGCCTTTCACGATGCGGCGGGAGAGTTCTTGGAACTGAAGGGTTCGTGGACACTGACGGGACAATCGGCCGACAAAGGGACCCTCACGCTTGAGCTCAGCGACACTGCGTCTCGCATCGAGAATGAGGCAAGCCAGGTCGAGCTAACAGCGGACAAAGATCTCGCCGAACAATTGGGTCCGGTTGGCAGTGGCGGGATGCTCGCGTCGTTGCATCTCTGGCGACGGATGCTCGTCGAGGGTCCCGATCGGTTCGGCGATGTCGTTTACCTCGGGAAGGCTCCGGTGCCAGGTCGTGAGCAGTTGTGTGACATCCTGGTCGGGACGTTCGATGTCGTCGAGATCACCTTCGCGTTTGATCCTGCCGATGGAACGCTGGTTCGTCTGGAGATGGCTCCCGATTCCGACGTCGATCCGTGTGAGATCGAGTTCTTCGATTATCGGGAGACGTCGGGGCGTAAGGTGCCTCACCGGCTACGTGTTCAACACGGCGATCAGCTCTTCCTGGAACTAGAGCTTCAAGAAGTTCAGTTGACCGAAGCCGAGAAAGTAGAGGCGTAAATGTCGAATTGGGTTGACACGGTATCGATCGGCCTCTGGAATTGCGTGAAGAGCATTCAGTGCTGCGTACTGAGTACTCAGTACGCAGTACCTGGTACACGGGAACCATCTGAAACTCGGCTCTACAGAAGCGCGATCTTGACTTTCGCTCTGCTCGGATCCGCGCTCGTGGCAAACCAATCTCACGCAGCGAACGAGGTTCAGTCCTTCTCGAGCACCGTCGGCTCGGTGCAACCAAAGATGGTGAAGCTGTACGGCGCGGGCGGCTTGCGCGGGCTGGAAGCGTATCAAAGTGGTCTGCTGATCTCTGCCGATGGGCACATCCTCACCGTATGGAGTTACGTGCTCGATACGGACGAGGTCACGGTCGTGCTCAACGACGGACGTCGTTTCGCCGCGGAGATTCTGGGAAGCGATCCGCGATTGGAGATTGCCGTGCTAAAGGTTGATGCAACGGAGCTGCCTCATTTCGAGTTGTCTTCAGCGGTCGAACTGCAAGCTGGTTCGCGGGTGCTTGCTTTCAGCAATGTCTTCGCCGTGGCAACGGGGAACGAACCGGTGAGCGTTTTGCACGGCTGTGTCTCGGCCAACACAAAGCTCTCGGCGCGGCGAGGAGCTTACGTAACGACGTACCAAGGTTCGGCGTATGTGCTTGATGCGATGACGAACAACCCCGGGGCTGCGGGCGGGGCTTTGACTGATCGACAAGGTCGACTCGCGGGTCTGCTCGGAAAAGAACTCCGTAATTCGCTCGACAACACTTGGCTCAATTACGCGATGCCAATCCCGGAACTGGATGCCTCTGTCGGACAGATTTTGTCGGGAACGGCCAGAGTGCGCAGCGAGATGGCCGAACGGCGCAAGCCGATCGAGTCGGTTGATCTTACTTCGCTCGGAATCGTTCTCGTTCCCAATGTTGTTGCCAAGACGCCGGCATACATCGATCGCATCTTGCCCGACTCGCCCGCCCACGAAACTGGACTGCAACCCGACGATCTCATCCTGTTTGTCAACGATCAGGTTCTGAATTCATCGAAGCAACTGCGGAGCGAGTTGGAGTACATCGACCGCATTGATGAAGTGCGGCTGCTCGTGCAGCGCGGTCAGGAATTAATCGACGTGTCGTTGTTCGTGGAATAACGCCCAGGTAGGTTACGCTTCGGTCTTTTACTCATATTTTCTTCAGTCCCATAGGGACGACATGTAGTAGCCGGGGGTGTTCCCCCCCCCCCCCCCGGAATAGCGGCACCAAACACACACAAAGCCCCGGAGGGGCGACATGTCACATAGCCCGTCATCCTCAGTGTCGCCCCTCCGGGGCTGGGCTCGTTTTTGGTCTTCTTACCCGGGGCTGGCGCCCCAGGCTATTACCTGTCGCCGCTCCGCGGCTGAAGATGTGGGTAATGGCAAGGTTTTAACACAAAGCCTAAGGATCGTTCGAGAAATAAGTGGCGTAAGCTTCCAGCTTGCGAACCCGCATTATCGCAAGCTGGAAGCTTACGCCGCGGAAAACCGGACAGTTATTTCCAGAACGATCCTAATGCTCTTGTTCGTCCTGCTCGTAGCAGGCGAGCTATCGGCTCAAGAAGCGGACATTGCCGCTCAGGAAGAAGCCGCGATGTCGGCGGCCGTTGATCGTGTCGCAGTGTCGGTCGTGCGCATCGAGACATTCGGTGGGCTCGAACGGGTCGGCAACGTGTTACTGGGCGACGGTCCGACGACGGGACTGATCGTCTCCGAAGACGGCTTCATTCTGTCCAGCGCGTTTAACTTCGTTCGCCAGCCTAGTTCGATTCTCGTGACGCTCCCCGGAGGGAAACGGACGGCCGCCAAGATCGTAGCACGTGACCACAGCCGGATGTTGGTGTTACTGAAAGTGGAGCACGATGAACCGTCAAAGGTTCCCGAGTTGGTGCCGACCGACGAGATCCAAGTTGGCCAATGGGCGATCGCCGTTGGACGTGTCTACGATCCGAAACGACCGAACATGTCGGTGGGAGTCTTGAGCGCGAAAGACCGTATCTGGGGAAAAGCGATTCAGACCGACGCCAAGATCTCACCAAGTAATTACGGCGGGCCGCTGGTCGATATCCGGGGCAGGGTCTTCGGTGTGTTGGTGCCCATGTCGCCCAACGCGAGCAGCGAAATTGCCGGCGTCGAATGGTACGATTCGGGGATCGGCTTCGCGATACCGTTGGCAGACATTCAGCCACAGTTAACCGCAATGAAAGAGGGCAAGGACGTGCATCCCGGCTTGCTGGGAATCACGCTCGAAGGTGGCAGCATCTACGCCAAGACGCCGACCATCGCAGCCTGCCAAGTGAAATCGCCGGCTTATGAAGCCGGGTTGCGATCGGGCGACCTGATCTTGTCGATCAACGGCGTCAGCATCGGGCGGCAGTCGGAGCTCAAGCACGCGTTGGGCCGAATGTATGCGGGTGATACCGCGCATGTTGTCGTCAAGCGAGGCGATGAGCAAATCGAAGCCGACGTGCAGCTCGTCGAAGAGCTAATTCCGTACGAGCATCCGTTCATCGGAATCCTGCCGCGACGCGACGGCGAAGGCACGATCGTGCGCTACGTCTATCCGAATAGCCCGGCCAAGGCAGCGGGCTTGAAAGTCGGTGACCGCATCGTAGGCATCGGCGAGCAACAACCTGGAAACGCCGTGGCGCTGCGGCTGGCGGTCGCCAACTTTGAGCCAGAACAAACGGTGTCGATCCGCTATGAGCGAGAGGGAGAGGAACAAGCGGCGGACTTGAAGCTGGCTCGTCTTCCGACCACGCTTCCACTCATACTGCTGGAAGACTTGGCGCCGGATCCGAGCGACAAAAACGTCGCTGCACCAAAGTTCATACAAATCAAACTACCCGAAGAGTCGAGCGAATGCCTGGCCTACCTGCCACCAACCTACGACCCCGCCGTTCCGCACGGCGTCGTGGTCTATCTTCGCGCGCCAGGTGACTTCGATCGCGAGAAGCTTCTTACTCGATGGCATCAGCACTGCGAAGACGACGATCTCATCCTGTTGGCACCGCAACCGCGAGATAAGAACCGCTGGACGCCCACGGAACTTGAGTTCGTTCGCAAGACGGTAGACCATGTCATCAACAGTTACAGCGTTGATCGAACGCGGGTTGCGATGTTCGGTCGCCAAGCCGGAGGAGCTTTGGGATATCTCTTCGCTTTCCGACACCGCGAGCTCGCGCGGGCTGTGATCGCTGTTGATGCAGCTCTGCCGGTGCGAATGCGATTACCAGATAATGATCCGGTAAAACGCTTGGCGGTTGTGACGACGCTACCCAAGAACTCACGTGTCGCTCCGCGTATCGAGCAAGGCGTTGAGATGCTGCGGGAGATGAAGTATCCCGTCACGGTCGTCGAGATGGACGAATCGCGAGACCTGGACGCGCTGGAACTGGAAGAAATCGTTCGCTGGATCGACACGCTCGACCGAATCTGATTCTCAGCCGCTCTCCCTCATGGAGGCAGACCGGCTCATCTTCAGTGAACAGAGGGGGCTGGTCCGGAGACGAGAAAACTAAGCACCGTCACCGCAATGTAAGCAGCCACTAAGACGACACCGAACGATCGCTTCAACTTCCGGTCTTTCGCTTCCCATATCCCAATCCGGAATACCAACAAGACGAAGAGCATCGCCGGAAATTGCATCTGGAAGAAGTTGGGGACGGCAAGGAGTCCGGCCGGCGTGACGGTGGCCGCAGCACCCGCGACAAACAGCACGTTCAGGATGTCGGCTCCGATCACGTTACCAATTGCGAGTTCGCCCTGCCCTTTCAGCGTTGCCGTGACGACAATCGTGAGCTCGGGCAACGACGTTCCAAACGCCACCAATGTTGCTGCGATGACGGCTGGCGGAATCTCCATGCGCAGAGCTAACTCTTTAGCAGTCGCGATGAGGAAAGCGGAAGAAACCACGACAAGCGCGAATGCGGCCAGCATGCAAAGCACGATTCGAAAAACACCGTGCTCCTCGGCCTCGGCGGCACTTCCTTCTTCGGCTGGCATCTGGTGTGCCATCCGTACCGACCACCACAAATATGCAACCAGCAAGCCAACCAGCAACCAGCCGCCCCATTGGGGAAGCACGCCTCCTGTTGTGAAAGCGGACGCCGGGTCTGCCCATGGGAAACACAAAGCGACGAGGAGGAAGCCCGCGCCGAACTGCATCCATCCTTGTCGGTTTGCGACCCGCGGATCGATCGGTAACGGCGCAATCAAGCATCCAATGCCAAGGATTAGGCCGGTATCACAGATAATAGATCCGACGGCGTTTCCGAGCGCAATCTGGGGACTGCCGGCGAATGCCGCCATAACGGATACGACTGCCTCCGGAGTCGTTGTGCCCAAACTCACGATCGTGGCTCCAACGACGACTCGCGGCATTCCCCAGCGCAGCGAGAGCGACACCGCCAGATCGACAAGCCAGTCCGCTCCTTTACCCAGCCCGAGAATGCTGACCACCATCGTTGTGACGAGCGCCGACCAATGCCAACCGGGAACGAGAGGCAGATGGAGGGCCTTGAGCAGATCTTCGAGGAGTGATTCCATAGAGCCAGGCAGGGAGGTCGTGGTGCGCAGTCGCTACTTTACGATGAATCTGGCGGCTGCCGCAATGGGCAGTCAGCCATTCGATGGCCGTTACGCGCGAGACGGTTTCATGTTTCTTGCGTTGCCCCTCGTGACTAGCTTGGTTCGGCGTCCATCTAACGTGACGTCAAGCTCAGCCCGCGATCATCGATCGTGTACGGCACGATTTCCTCGGAGCAAGCGCTGCCACGATGTTTGGCGATGTAGATCCCGCGGCCGATTCGGTTGCCGTCGCGGGTCTTGCCCATGTAGATCAGTGTGCTTGCGTTCGAAAAGGCATCGCCTTCGTCGAGATGACGCGAGATGAGATCTTCCAGCATTGTCTCGTGCGAAGTATACAACACTGCACTTTAGGAGATTTTGGTGCTGGCGTTAGCTCGCCGTGGAGATTGATCTTGGTGAAAAACGTGGCTCTCCAC